>CALCGM010000290.1 GCA_937900985.1 uncultured Planctomycetaceae bacterium
TCGCACGGTTGCGGTACCCTGTAGGAAACGACACGGGCACCTCCGCAGCCAGCTTCCCGAGGACACCAACCGATGAGAGCCAGTCTCTTCCGCGGCACAGCCGTCAGCCTGCTCATGGCGATCTGCGTCTCCCCGGCATGGACCACTGCCGTCCTCGCCTCCGAGCCGCTCAACGTCGTCTTCATCATCGCCGACGACCTCGGCGTGATGGACACCACGCCCTACAACCCCGAGAGCTTCTACGAGACGCCGCACCTCCAGACGCTTGCCCAGAGCGGCATGCGATTCACCAACGGCTACGCGGCCTGCCCGGTCTGCTCACCGACGCGGTCGGCCGTGATGACCGGCCAGTGGCCCGCCCGCACCCGCAACACCGACTACTTCGGCGCCCCGAATCAGTTTCTCGGGCAGGACCTGCCGGCAGACTATGAGCCTGCCCGCGACGGAAGCTTCGGCCGCCATGCCGACCGGCCGCTCTGGCCCGCCCCCTACCTCGGCCAGCTCGCCACCAGCCACACCACACTCGCCGAAGCCCTCAAGGCCCACGGCTACGCCACCTTTTTCGCCGGCAAGTGGCACCTTGGCCCGGAAGGCTCTTGGCCGGAAGACCACGGCTTCGATGTCAACCGCGGCGGCATCGAGCGGGGCGGCCCCTACGGCGGCAAGAAATACTTCTCCCCCTACGGCAACCCACGGCTCGACGATGGCCCCGACGGCGAGCATCTCCCTGCCCGGCTGGCCGAGGAAACGGCTGCCTTTATTGAAGAGCATGCCAGCAAGCCCTTCCTGGCCTATCTCTCCTTCTATTCGGTGCACACACCGTTGATGGCCCCTGAGCCCCTGGTCGAGAAATACCGCAGCCGCAAGCAGGCTGAGGGGCTGACTGACGCCTTCGCCCCCGAGCCGCCTCGCGAGAACCGCACCACGCAGGCCCACGCGGTTTACGCCGGCATGGTGGAGGCGATGGATGCCGCGGTCGGCCGCGTCCTCTCAGCGCTCGACGAGCATGGCGTCGCCGATCGCACGCTGGTGATCTTCACCTCCGACAATGGCGGCCTCTCCACCTCCGAGGGCTCCCCCACCTCCAACCTTCCCTTCCGAGCGGGCAAGGGCTGGCTGTATGAGGGCGGCATCCGCGAGCCGGTGATCGTCCGCTGGCCGGGCGTCACGCAGCCCGGCAGCATCTCAGCCTGGCCAGTCACCTCCACCGACCACTACCCCACGATCCTCGAGGCGGCGGGCCTTCCGCCCCTGCCACAGCAGCACCGCGACGGTCGCTCGTACGCGGCCGCCCTCCGCGACCCCGAGGGAGCGACCTCCCAGCGGCCGCTCTTCTGGCACTACCCGCACTGGGGCAACCAGGGGGGCACGCCCGGTGCGGCCGTCCGGCTTGGCGACTGGAAGCTGATCGAGTGGTACTGGGGCAAGGAGCTGGAGCTCTTCAATCTGGCAGCCGACCCGAGCGAAGCGGACAACCTTGCCGCGGTGCATCCAGAGAAGGCCGCCGAACTGCAGTCGCTCCTGGACGACTTCCGCCGCGACACGGCGGCCGTGATGCCCGGCATCAACCCCAGCCCCACAGAGCCCTTCACGAAATGGTGAACCGCGGGCGACGGGCGACCTACAGCCGCTCGATCTCCAGGTCTTTAAACCGCACCTCAAGCACACCGTTGCCGTGGATCTGCAGGCCGATGCGGCCGGCTTCGGGCAGCCCTTCGTCGGGCTCGGTGTAGTCGACTGTCTGCACGCCGTTGAGCCAGAGCTGGATGTGGCCGCCTGCAGCGCGGATCGTGTAGTCGTTCCACTCGCCGGGCCTGAGGGCCTGCGTGAGCACCTCGGGCTCAGGCCGAGCCAGCACCCGGTTGCGACGGGATTCGTCGTAGAGGGCGCCGTCGTAGCCCGCGCCGAAGTCGGCCTGGTAGCCGATCATCTCGTGGCTGTCGGGCACACGCTCGCTGCGAAACTGGATGCCTGAGTTGATGAAGCCCTCCGTGCCTTCAAGGCGGATCTTCAGCCGCAGCTCAAAATCCCCAAACCGCTCGGTCGTGGCCAGAAAGTCGTTCTTCTCCTGCCGCGTTGCAAGGCTGCCGGCCACGATCTGGCCATCCTCCACCCGCCAGACTGCCGCGTCTCCTTCCCAGCCTGCCAGCGTCGCTCCATCGAAGAGCGGTTCGGCGGCTGGCAGGCTCACGGCCGAGAGCATCACACCGGCGATCGCCGTCCACCGCAGCAGACTCGCAGCAGCCTCCGAAACTCGCATCACACGCCTCCGCGTTCGCTCATTGCGGGCCTCCTCGCGGCACGCCCGCACACCCCGATCACCGCTCGTCGTTTACAGCCCCATCATGATGTAGGGCCCGAACGGACCGATCACCATCCCCACGCCAGACTGCCGCTGGACATCGGAGAAGGG
>CALCGM010000291.1 GCA_937900985.1 uncultured Planctomycetaceae bacterium
GATTGCCGTCAGCCAGACTGCCGAGTTTCCAGTGCAGCAGCGCAGCCCGCACGTCATTGCCGCGGCGGGCCGCCAGGCCGGTCCAGTGTCGAAGAAACGCACGCCTGCGGCGCGTGAGGGGGCTGCGGTGACGAGGGGGCAGGGCGGTGGCTCTGCGGGGCCGGTTCTCGGGGGGGATCGGTGCGTCTGCGGCCAGGAGGGCTGGCCGGGTTCTCGCCAGAATGGCATCCAGCCCCACCAGCTGCTGCAGCCGACGGATGAGCGTTTCTGGATGGTCGATCGCCGGAAACCAGGCGTGGAACTCCCGCGGGACAAACTCCGCAAGTTCGAGTGCCATGGCGATAAACTCTGCCAGCACCTCCCGGGGGTTGTCGGGATCCCGCAGCCGCGCCTCTTTGGTGAGCACCGCTCGTGCCTCCGCCAGCTGCAGCCTGCCGAGCTGCGGGAGGTCTGCAAGGATGCGGGCGACATCCTCGGAGGTCGCCAGAAGGGTGCGGGCCTTGATGTCGATGCAGCCGTGGGCGAGCAGCCGCCAGTAGCTCCGCAGCAGGCCGTCGGTGTCGTCTTGGTGGGCTTCGGCGTCGGGGCGAGCGATGAGCAGGAGCTGGTCGGGCGTGTGGGTTGGAAGCGCCCAAACGTCGTCGGCCAGTTCCAGCAGCCGCAGCGGGGCAAGCACAATGCTTTCCCCGTGGGGCATCCGGGCTCTGGGGATGGGGAGGTCGAGGTCGGCGAGAATGATCCGCCGCACGACCCGTGGCGAAGCAAAAATCGCTTCGGGCACGGCGGCCCGCAGCGACTGCTCAATCGAGAGCACGCCAGACTGCGTGCCGTGCCTCGGACGAGAGGGGGTCATCGGTGCTCAAGCAAGGTCATGAAACTGGCGATGCACTCGTTGACGAGCGAGGGCTGCTCAAGAGGCGCCATATGGCCTGCGTCGCTGATTTCCACAAACCGCGAGTCTGGAGCGAGGCCGGCGTTGGCCTGCATCTCAGCAGGGGGTGTGATGCTGTCTTCGCTTCCGCAGAGCCAGAGGCTCGGCATCGGCAGTGAGGCAAGCTGCGGGGTGGCGTCTGGTCGAGCGGCCATGGCGAGCAGGGCGGCAGCCACGGCTTCAGGACGCGAGCGCATCATCACGCGGCGGGTGGATTCGGCGATCGTCGGCTGTTCGGCGTAGCTGACTGCAGCAAAGAGCTTGCTGTGCATGGCGTCGGCCACGGTGGCCACGCCGCCTTTTCTGACAATCTCCACCATGCGGTGGCGGTTGGCGATCACGTCGGCGGTATCGGCTGCCGCACGCGTGTCGCAGAGGATGAGGCCGTTGAGCCGCTGCGGCGCGAGAGCGGCAAAACGAAAGGCGATGTAGCCGCCCATCGAGAGGCCGCAGAGCGTGACGGGCTCGGTGATCGCCAGCTGGTCGAGCAGGTCACACAGATCGGCCACAAAGTCGTCGAGTGAGGTCACTGCCGGACTGCCGTGCGAGCGGCCGAAGCCCCGCAGGTCTGGAGCAACCACTCGGAAACGGTTGGCAAGCCCGGCCAACTGGCCCTGCCACATGCTGTGGTCGAGAGGAAACCCGTGCACACAGAGCAGGGGAGGCCCATGGCCAGCCTCAAACGCCGCAAGCTCTCCGCCGGCGGGAAGGCGTATGGTGGTCTGTGTGAAAGGCGTGTGCATGACGTTGATCAGCCGCGTGGGAGCAGGTCGTAGATTCTCGTGTCGGCGAGTGAATCTGCAACCAGGTGGGCGCCAGTGAAGTCGTGCCGTCGGCTGTGGCCACCGGGAACCGCCACGACCACGGCACCGGCAGCCACCGCCGCTCGGCAGCCGTTGGCCGAGTCTTCAAAGACGAGGAGACGGCTCGCCGGCACGCCATGCCGGGATGCTGCCGTTTCGTAGATCTCGGGATGGGGCTTCCCCTCGGTGACGTCGGCAGCGGTGAGCACGAAGTCGAGCCGATCAAGCAGGCCCACCCGGCCCAAGACGTCGTGCGCGAAATCAGGGCCGCTGCTGGTGGCCACCCCCGCGGGCAGGCGGTGCCGCTCCAGATGGTCGACCAAGGCGGATGCGCCTGGCATCAGGCTGAGCCGATCCTCAAGGAGTGAGACGAAGATTTCTTTCGTCTCGGCGGCCAGGATCTCCACCGTGTCGGGAAGACCGTGCCATTCGATCATGATGGAAAGCGCGATCGGCTGCGGTCGCCCCATCATCGCGTCGAGGAGGTCGGCATCGAACGACCGGCCCCGTCGCCGCAGCAGTTCTGTGCCGACATCCTGGTAGAGCTCCTCGGTGTTGACGAGCAGGCCATCGAGATCGAAGGCGACAGCGGCAATGGTCGGGCTCGTGGCCGCCTCTGAGGCTGACATCAAAGAACGTTTGTCCGTGGGCTGCGGGAGGGGGATGGGGTGACATGCGTCGCGCGGGCCACAGGCAAAATGCAGGACTTCCGCTGGGCACGCCTTGGCCGCTTGAACGGCGTTTGCAGGATACCGCATTGCCCGCTGCGGTAATCGCCCCCCCTCCAGAGAACGGGGGGTGCGGCAGGCTCCCCCGACGTTGCGGTGGAAAACTCACCTTGAGTGAATTTTTTCAGCCCCTGTAGAGTTCTTAGATTCCCCAGAGGCCCGGTTTGGAGTGGTCTCACCTACCGTGCGTACCGCGATATCCGTCAGGACACGGATCGCCAGCACTGCTGTGGCGACGTGCGGTTGCCTGCTGCCACCAGCGTTGAGGAGTTTCCTGAGGGAGAAAGGGGGCGAAGAGAAACTGTCGAACTCTGGTCGCGTGAAACGCCGAAATGGATGACGATTGCCCAACGCCAAGGACCATTGTGCCCATGCCTGCAAAGCCACTCGTGAGCATCGTCATCCCTGCCTACAACCAGGGTGCGTTTGTTGCGGAAACGATTGAGAGCGTGCTCTCTCAGGAATACGACCACACAGAGGTGATTGTCCTCGACGACGGATCCAAGGATGCAACGCCCGAGATTATCCGGGGATATCGCGACCGCGTGACCGCGGTTCGGCATGACAACATGGGCGAGAATCCGACCGTCAATCGAGGGCTGGAGATGGCCCGAGGGGAGATTGTCTGCATCGTCAATGCCGACGACCCGCTGCTGCCCGGAGCGATCGAGGCCGGTGTGATGACCCTTGCGGGCGATCCGCAGGCCTTGGCGGCCTACCCTGACTGGGTCGAGATCGACCCAGCCGGCAACGTCACCCGCACGCTGCGGCTGCCTGACTACGACCTCGGCGTGATGCTGCTCGGCTTCGATGTCGCCGTTGGGCCCGGCGTGTTTCTCCGCCGAGCGTCGCTTGAACAGGTGGGGAAACGAAACTCATCGCTCCGCTACACAGGCGACCTCGATTACTGGTTTCGGGTGGCGATGCTGGGGGGGCTGCGGCACATTCCGAAGGTGCTGGCAACGCATCGGGTGCACCCGCAGGCGGCATCTTCGGCAGCCCAGGGAAACGTGATGGCCGCTGAGGTCTTGCGGCTCGTCAATGTGGCCATCGACAGCCCGGATCTTCCCCGTGACCTCTGGCGGTACCGCTATCGCATCCGGAGCAAGGCGCACTCTGTTGCGTCGCACTACTGCGGGGCCGATGCCACGGCTCGGGCTCGTCATGAGAGGCTCGCTCGCTGGTATCGGTATGGCGCGAGCCTCCATGGCAGGCTCACCGGGCTCTCGCGGCCACGGCCCAGCCCCGCTCCACAGGTGGAGCAGGTGGAGGAAGCCAAACACTACAACGCGATGTACGCCTGATGCAGCGGCGGTGGCCACACGCCCTGCGCACGAAACGAGAGACGCCATGCTGCAGTGGGTGAACCGCGACGCTCTCTATGAGCAGGGGGCGGCCCTTGTAAAACCGGTCTCTTCGGTGATGGATATCGGCTGTGGGGTGCGGCCTCAGTCGATCGTGAACTCCCCGACCGTGCTGGTCTGCGTGGAGGTGCATGACGAATACGTCGCGGAGCTCCGGCGACGCTTCGCTGGGACCACCACGCTGATCATTCAGGGCCGCGTGCCCGAGTGTTTGAAGCCGCTTCCAGACCGCTGTGTCGACACCATCATGATGCTCGACTTCATCGAGCACCTGGAGCGAGAGGCCGGGCTTGAGACGCTCCGCGAATGCGAGCGGCTCGCCCGTCTGCAGGTGGTTTTGTTTACGCCGTTGGGCTTCATGCCTCAGGACGAGACAGGCCAGACAGATGGCTGGGGGCTGCACGGCACCTACTGGCAGACGCATCGCTCAGGATGGACGCCCGACGATTTCGACGACCGCTGGCATGTTGTGGCCTGTCGGGATTTCCATCACATCAACGGCAAGGGGGAGCAGCTGCCCGAGCCGTTTGGGGCACTCTGGGCCGTGCTCAACGTGAGCGGGCAGCCGCCTGAGCAGGGCGAGACGACGCCAGCGGACGATGCGGTCAACGTGCTTTCCTCCGGCCTCCGGCAGCGGGAGCTCGACGTTCTCTCCAAGGAGATCGAGCTGCGTCGACGCGAGCAGGCTCTCGAACCGATGGAGCGGTGGCTGGCACGGCTGCGGCGACTACGGCCGCAGTACTGGTGGCAGCAGATTGTGAAGCAGTTGGCACGACACCGGGCGGCCGATCAGGGAGAGCCATGAAGGTTGTCTACGTCAGCGCGTATGACCTGCCGGGCCAGCGGTTCAACGGCATGGTGATCCACCGGGCGCTGCTCGCCCAGGGGCATGAGTCGGACTATGTCGTTGATCTGAAATACTCGGCCGAAGACCGGGTGCATGCCCTGGGGTCGCGGCTGCTGCGAAAGCTGAATCGAGCGGCCAACCGGATGGAGACGCGGCAGTCGCGGCAGTCAGACCTGAGTGTGCTCGGGCTTGGCATGCTCAGCCAGCCGTTCACCCGGCGTGCTGACCTGCTGCACCTGCAGCTGCTGCATGCCCGCAGCTTCTTCAGCCTGCGGATGCTGCCGTGGATCGCCAACGGGAAGCGACCGGTGTTGTGGACCCTGCACGACCCGTGGATCACCACCGGACACTGCGTGCATTCCCTGGGCTGCGAACGCTGGCGGACGGGGTGTGGCGAATGCCCGGATCTGTCGCTTCCTCTGGTGATCAAAGAGGATCGGACGGCTCGCAACTGGGAGCTGAAGCGGAAGAGTCTGGAGCGGTCTTCGATTCACCTGATCGTGGCGTCGCGGTGGATGGAGCAGCGGGTGGCGGAGAGTCCGATCCTGCAGCACCTTCCGCGGTCGGTGATTCCCTTTGGGCTGGATCCTGAGGTGTTTTGTGTTGGCGATCAGGCTCAGGTCCGCGAGGAGATGGGGATCCCGCTGGATGCTCGCGTTGCAGCTGTCCGCTGGACGCCCCACAACATCCTCAAGGGCACTCGTTTTGCGGAGGAGGCCTTGCTGCGGCTTCCTGAGGGTGTGGTCACCCACGTGCTCTGTTTTGAGTCTGACGGAAGCGACGTTGCGGAGCTGAGAAGCCGCTACACCGTGATCCCCATGCCCTGGATGGAGGAGGGGCGGGATATCGCTCGAGCGATGACGGCAGCCGACGTCTTTCTGATGCCGTCGGTTGGTGAGACCTTCGGCATGATGGCGATCGAGGCCATGGCCTGCGGCACCCCCGTGGTTGTTTTTGAGGGTACGTCGCTCCCGGATGTGGTGGGGGCGCCAGAGAGTGGTGTCGCCGTGCCACAGGGCGATGCGTCGTCGCTCGCGGCTGCCATCACACGGCTGATGACGGAGCCCGTGTTTCGGCAGGCGATGATCGACAGCAGTCTGGCGCTCGTGGCCCGCGACTACACGGAGGCTGCCTATGTGGCCCGCCACGTGGCCCTCTATGAGGAGCTGATCGATGAGCACCGCCGCGCCGGCTGAGGCAACCGTGAGCAGGCTCGCGGTTGCCATCGCCGTTGTCGTGATTCGCGTTGCCACGAGCGGTCGGTGGCTGTTTGGCCGTCGCCGCGAGGTGGAGGGTGCGGCTCACGACCGCTTCGCGGTGGTCTCCCACGCCGTGCCCCCGATGTGGTCGGGGCAGGCGATGGTGCTCGAGCGGCTGCTGGGCATGCTGCCCGCGGAGCAGGCGGTCGTGATTGCCACCGCTCGGGCTGCTCCTGCGGACTCACCGCGGAACACAACGGTGGTGCTGCCGAGCGAACCGTGGGAGGCCCGCTGGAGCCAGCCTGGCTGGTGGGCGACGCTGACAGTCCTCTACCGGTGCGTTCTCCGTGGCTGGCGGATTGCTCAGATCCTCCGCCGGGAGCGGTGCGGCGGCGTGGTGGCCTGCACCGGCGATCTGATCGACCTGCCAGCCAGCATGCTTGCCTGCCGGGCGCTGCGGCTGCCACTGGTGGCCTACTACTTCGACGACTACGTCGCCCAGTGGAGCTGGGCTCCGGCAGCCTTTGCCCGCAGCCGGCGGTTTGAGCCGATGATCCTGCAGACGGCTCGCCAGGTGCTTGTGCCGAATGAGCGGCTGGCTGCCCGTGTGGCACAGCGGTTTGGCAGGCAGCCCATGGTCATCCGCAATCCGGCATGGACGGACGAGGTGCCCATGCGGCCGCAGGCGATGGAGGCCCGCACGGCTCCCTGTCGGATCGTCTACACCGGTGCGGTCTACCATGTGAACTACGCCGCGTTTCGCTGTCTGATCGCAAGCTTTGCTGCGCTTGTGGATCTGCAGCCCGAACTCCACATCTACACAGCGCAGGATCCTGCCCAGCTTGCGGAGGAAGGCATCCAGGGGCCCGGCGTGCATCTGTTTTCGCATGTCGATCCGGGGGAGGCCTGGGCGAGGCAGCGGGAGGCGGGCATCGTGTTTATGGGCTTTGCGTTTGATGACCGCGTGGCTGCGATCGTGCAGACATCCGCTCCGGGCAAGCTCGGCGATTACCTCGCGAGTGGAGTGCCGATTCTGGCGGTCGCCCCTTCCGGAAGTTTTCTGATCGACTACCTCCGCGAGCATGCGTGCGGAGAGGTGATTGAGACACTCGATCCGCACGCAGTCGCCCAGGCGATTCGCAGGCTCGCCGGTGATGCAGGCCACCGCCAAGCGCTGGTCACGAATGCCCTGGCCTGTGCTCGCCGGGAGTTTGCGGCCTCGGTGGCTGTCACGACACTCCTCAACGCACTCGGGCTCGAGTCTCGAACGGCACAGCGGCACGAAGCGATCGAAGAAGGAGCTGAAAAGACGTGAGCAAGCTCAGCAGACGAGTCAAACGATGGTTCGCGGGCCTGGCAGGCGGACAGCGAGAGGAGCCGCCATCACCACCGCCGATCGACGACGCGACCCTGGCAGCCTTGGCAGACGAACGAGGCTTCGACCTCGTGCGGCGACACTACTATTCGCCGGTGCCCCAGCGAGAAGACCTGAGCACGCCGGGGTTTTGGGATGAAGAGAGCCGGCTGCGAGGTGTCGACATGCGGGAGGCGGAGGCACTTGCGTTTCTCACCACCACGCTGCCTCCCTTTCTGGCGGAGTTTCGGGAT
>CALCGM010000292.1 GCA_937900985.1 uncultured Planctomycetaceae bacterium
GATGGAGCCGCCTGGATCTGGCGACGGATTCCGAAGCTGATCAAAGCCCTGGGGCTCAAGGCCGAGCAGGTTCTGGAACTCATCGACTTCTGGCACGCCGTTGAATACCTCGGCAAGATCGCGGAGAGCGTGAACCTGACCGGCTCGCAGCGGAAGCACTGGCTGACGACACAGAAGAAACGGCTGCTCAGGGGTGAAATCGGTGCGGTCGTCGACGAAATCAAGGCCTGCCTGCCTCGACGCCGCAAACGCGATCAAAGGGCGAGGCTGAACGAGTTCTGCACGCATGGCCTGAAGCATCGCCGCATGGACTACGCGGCCGCTCGAAGTTCCCAACTGCCGATCGGCAGCGGTGCCGTCGAGAGCGCGATCAGGCGGGTGATCAACCTGCGGGTCAAAAGCAACGCGACGTACTGGCTGCGAGAAAACGCCGAAGCGATGATTCGTCTGCGAGCCTGGATCAAGGCGGGCAGAGCCGAAAGTCTTTTCCAGCAAACGACTTACGCGCCGCTCACGCTGGCGTTATGAGACCGACAAAACCGGGATCCGCCCAGGGGGCATCAGCACGGGGTGTCGCTTCGCGACGGGGACATGTCCTAATGCCATCCGAGGGTAGCGGGGCACCTGAAAGCCGAGAGAAACAGACCGGGGCGGCCTGCAGGGCGTTCCGGTTTTTTTCATTGATACGATCAAGTACCCCTTAAGGAAACTTAATATGCGGTACGCGGCTCGGTTTATGCGGCGGGCGTGGTCTGTGGGGCAGGCGGTCTTCGCCAAGGACCGGCAACGGCGGCGGAGGCTCGCTGCCGCGTTGCCGATCGAGCAACTCGAGCCTCGGCTGGCGCTTGCGATCACCGTGCCGATTCAGGACGCGAGCGGGCTGGCGGTGGCCGGCTACGACGTATGGGTGAGTGGCCACGGCATCCCGGGCTGGCAAGATGCCGGCGCCTCACCGCTTTATCTCATGAGCCTCGGCAGCGGCGGCTCGTTCGTGCAGACCGCCATGGCAATCCAGCAGATCACGTCGAGTGGCACGACGGCCACGGTCACGACGCAGGCCCCCCACGGTCTCACGAGCAACGACACGGTGTTCGTCGCGGGCGCCAGCGTGGCCGGATACGACGGCTCGTACCAGACGGTCACGGTGCCGACGGCGACGTCGTTCACATACACCACGCCGGCGAGCGATCTCGCGGTAGCTGGCCCCCAGGGAACGGTCTACACATCGGCTCTGCTGGCGTCGACCTCGATCCACTCGGCGGAGAGTGTGGGTTTCAACCCGCCTACGAACACCGGTCTCGCTACGGTCACCACGCTCGCACCGCACGGGCTCTCCGTTGGCCAGACGGTGGAGATCTCGGGCGTGAGCGTAGCCGGCTACAACGGTGTGTTCAGTGTCGGGCAGACGCCGACTGCGACGACGTTCCAGGTGACCTACTCCGCCCCGGCAGCGCTGGCCAACGGCACCGGCGGCACGCTCACGTCGGCAGGGATCGTGCCGGTCAAGGTCGCGACGTTGGCGAATCAAAGCATCACGCTCGACGATTCGATGACGAACATCTCGGCGAGGCTTTTTTTCTTCGTGGCCGCGTCGAGTTCTCAGCCAGCCGCAATCCCGCTCAACGGCATCTCGCCATCCGATCCCACGCCGCCCCCCTTCGGCGAGACAGCGACCCTGCCGAGCTCGATCTTCGATATCGTGGAGTTCGCCTATCTGCCGACGGGCGTCACGTCCACGGCGACCGTGGCCACGTACACCACCACGGCTCCTCACGGGTTGGCAGTCGGTAACCCCCTCACCATCAGTGGCGTTGCCGACGTGGAAGGGAACCTGATCCATGCCTACAACGGGAGCTTCACGGTCGCGACGATGCCCGATGCCATGACGTTCACCGTGACTGGAACGTACGCAAGCAACCAACAAGGCGGCGGCGGAACGGTCACGGGCACACCGAATGGGCCCAGGACCATCTCCCCGAGTTTCTCGACGTTCGACGTCTCGGCGGTGGATGGGCTCGCGGTTCCGCTGACGCTCACGGCCAGTCAGGTGAAGGCGGGCAACGTGTCGTCCGTCGGCATCAATCCCGGGCCAGGCTTCACCCGCGTGGCGATCGGCGCGGCATACGGGACGTTCATGGCCAACGACCCCCTCGGCCAGGATTTCGGGAAACTGCGCTACAACGCGGCGACGCCGCACGTGTTTCATGCGCCGGTTCTCCCCGCCGGGCAGTTCAACGCGATCACCGCCCCCAAGGATTGGCTGGCGAACCAGCTCGTGGCGACGGCAAACACGGATTCGCTAGCCACCTTCTGGGATACGACGATCGACAACTTCTTCCGGAATGGCAACACGCTGAGCATCTACCTGGGTAAGGAACCGACCGCGCCGGTCTATTCAGGATCGTCCGACGGCACTCGGTACACACTGTCCAACGGGCTCACAACGTATCACTTCCCCAAGCCGACGCCCACGGGCAGCCAGACGCAGTCACTCGCCAACGCGCTCTACGTCTGGTCACAGCCGAATCCCGGGGACGGCGACCGCGGCCTGCTGCAGGACCAGATCTGGCAGGCGCTCTGTCGCGGCGTCGCGCTCGACGGCGTGGATCCGGCTCCGATCGACGTTTCCCTGGCGGAATCGACCACGTTCGTCAAGGAAGGTGCAGCCAACCCGCAGGGCGTTGCGACGATCACGACGGCGAGCCCGCACGGCCTTTCCACAGGTGCCAGCGTCAACATCTCGCGGATCTCGAATGCCGACTACAACGGCCTTCAAACGATCACCAAGGTCGATGACACGACGTTCACGTTTCCTTACACGTTTGCCTCCGGCCCGGCTGCAGTCATCACTTCCGCCACGTCGACTTTTGACGAGGGCACGGGCATGGTGACGGTCACGATCGCGACGAATAATGGGCTCTGGCAAGCCCCTGCGGCGGGACAGATCGTCTACGTCGAACTCACCAGCGGCGACCCGAGCTACAGCGGAATCCACACCATCAGCGAGGTAGACGTCGGGGAGCGCACGTTCAAGTACACCTTCGCCGGCTCCGCCGCCCTGAATCCCGGTGTTGGTGGCACCGTCTGGGGGCCGCTGTGGTCCAGCGGCACCGGTGGCAGCATCGATGCCGGCGGCAGCTCGACGGCCTGGAACGACCCCACGCAGTGGTACACGCAGCATGTGAGCACGGCCTTTCCGAGCTTCCAGTCGGTCTACTGCCCGTACTCGAAGTTTCTGCACTATTCGACGCTCCAAGGCGCTGTCGACCGGACCGGCACGACGTCGATCTATCTGCACAACGCCGCCTACGGCTTCGGTGAAGACGAGAATCCGATCGGCAACCCCTACACCGGGCCGCTCGTGCCATCGAAGCTCGACGGCACGGTCTACGACGATTCGACCGTGACGATCCGGCTCGCTCCCTGGACCGGGACCGTGTCCCAGCCAATGATCGTCTCCGGCGACTTCAACGGTGACGGCCTGACCGACATCGCCTCAGGGGATGCCACAAGCGGGCTCTGGCAGGCGACCCTCACGCCCGGCAATCCGGCAGACGCGCCCACCACGGTGCCGATGACGACCTGGTCGACGAAGTTCACCTATGCCGACATCTCCGTCGGTGACTTCAACAACGACGGCAAGGATGACATCGTCGGGCGGGCCTCCAACGGAGTCTGGTGGCTGCTCGCCGACACTGGCAGCGGCTATGCGAACACGAACATCGGCCGCTGGAGGCCTGACGTGGCCTGGGTCGACGTCGTGGTGGGCAACTTCGACGGGGACCCGCAAGGCCAGAGCGATGTTGCTGGCCGCACTCCGGATGGCATGTGGTGGATGCTCCACGACAACGGCTCGGGGTTTGTCAATCAGAAGTTGGCCCGCTGGTCGAGCGGGGTGACCTGGTCGGACATCGTGGTGGGCAACTTCGATGGTGCGGCCGACGGCCGGGACGAGATCGTGGGCCGCAACTCCAAAGGTGCCTGGTGGATGCTGACTTACGATAGTGCTTGGAAGAATCAGCGGCTCGGCGGCTGGTCGACGAAGCAGCAGTGGGCGGACGTGCTCGCCGGGCGGTTTGACGACTCTGGCCGCGACACGATCGCCGGTCGCACCGCCGCCGATGCCTGGTGGCTCTTGACCTACGACGCCAGCCAGTCCGCCTTCACGAATGTCCGGATGGGCGCCTGGAGCGGTTCGGTCGACGGCTGGGCAAGCGTCGTGCGGGGTGACTTCGACGGCAACGGCTTTGACGACGTTGCCGGCCGAAGCCTCAACAGCGGCTCCTGGACGGTTACTGGACTGGTGAGCGGCTCGTTCCAGACGAAGATCTTCGGCGGCAGCTGGCCGACCTCCTCGGCATGGAACCTGGCGTTTGCGGGCCTCTACGACACCGCGTCGGTCGGGCCGCCCAAGAAGTCCGGCATCCTCGGTCGCTCCGAGGCCGGCACCTGGGTGCGATCCCTCTCCGACGGCAGCAGCTTCACGACGGCTGCCGTCACGGGCTATCCCTGAAGATCGCCTTCACGCAGCGACCGCGGCCTATCGCAGCAGGCCGTCGAGGAAAGTCTGCCAGAGATCTGGCTCGAATCCGCGTTGATCCTGCCGATGTGTCGCCGGGTGACCGGGGGACCCGTCGACGTGGCCATCGGCATGTCCGGGGGCAAACGCGACGCGATCAGCCGGCCCGTGGTGATGGCGATCCGTACTCACCAGATCTCTTCGACGCCACGGTAGTCCTGAAGTTTTTTGTCGCCAGTCACGAGCGGCACACTCAGCGTACAGGGTGTCGCAACGATGAGCCGGTCTGCCGGGTCGCCGTGCATCGGCTCTGCCAACCTGCAGGCGAGGACGGCGATGTCGGAGGAGACCGGCTCGACTCTGATTTCGGGGAGGCTGTTCACACCTGCCATCCACTGCTCCATCGGCATGCTCAACTGCAGCTGGCCGCGGGCGGACCGCAGTCGCGATTTTGATGCCGACATGCCGAGAGCCGCCCGCCCGCGACTCGGTGCCGTCTCCTTCCTG
>CALCGM010000293.1 GCA_937900985.1 uncultured Planctomycetaceae bacterium
GGCCTGCCCTACATCGGGCAGATGACGATCAACACCAACTTCCAGGCGGCGGTGGGAATCGGCAACACGATCGCCCACGAGATTGGCCATGTGATCGGCTTTGGCACCCTCTGGCAGAACAACGTGGGCACGTTCGCCGATCTCGTCGAGGGCATCGGCACTGATGATCCAATCTACGTCGGGGGCAACGCCGTCCGGGAATACAACCAGATCTTCAGCAACGCCAGCCCGAGCGTGCCACTGTACGAGGTGAGCACCGCCGATCCACCGGCCTACGACGGAAGCTACGGCAGCCACTGGCGAGACAGCGTGTTTAACGACTACCCCGCCTACGGCGAACTGATGACCGCCGCCTATCCCGTCGATGGCGACAATGGTGTGGCGATCCCGTCGCTGCTCAGCCGCGTGACGGTGGGGGCCCTCGACGATCTCGGGTATGTGGTGAGCTATCTCGGGGCGGAGCTCTATGCCGCGCCGAGCGGTGCCGGAACAACGACCGGCGGCGGCGGTGGCGTCACCGGCGGCGGCGGCGGCGTTGCCGGCGGGGTCACCACAGGCGGTGCCGACGACGGCAGCGCTGGCAGCACGTCGCCTGGTGCAGACTCACCTGGATTCCCATCCCTTCCCGGCGGCGGCCTCCCCGGGGGCGGTGATCTCGCTGGCGGCCTTCCTCCGGGCATCGTGCCGGGGGCGGGCGGGGGAGGCATGATGGGGCCGGTGCTACCGTTTGGCGGTGGTCAGCCGGAAGACGGCACGCAGCCTGGTGGAGGTGCAGGTGGGGCTCGGGCTGGTCGCGAGGGGCCTCGGAGCCTGCCGCCCCGGATCACCTACAGCGACGCTCCTCCGGTGATTCTCAGCGATACGGCAGAGTCGCGGGAGCGGGTCCGGCGGTCGCTCGAGGGCTTCTACGCAGGCGGCATGTCTCCGATCGATGTGGCTCACCTCGCAGCTGAGCACCTGGCACGGCTGGCGGCCTGGGCCGAGTTTGAGCGGGCAGCGGCGTGGGGGCGGAGGCCAGGGCTTGCTGCCGACGGCGGCGAGGGCATGGTGGGGGGCTGGCTTGCAGCAGACGAGCATGCCGACGGTCACCCCGCCGACGGAGTCTTTGGTGAACTGGGCCTGGCGTGAACCCGCCGCGAGGTGCGGTCACAGCCGGAAGTTGAACGTCTGCCAGAGCAGCCGCAGCAGCCACTGGCCGATCGTGCGGTCGCCCACCTCGATGCGGGCGGTGCCCCGCATGCCCGGCGTGAGCGTGCCCGGCTCGATGCCGAGCCTTGCGGTTTCGCTCGCTGCGAGGGCCACCGATGCTTCGTAGTGGGCTGAGATGGGCCGCTCACGGCCTGAGGCATCGGTGACCGTCGGCACCGACCCTCCGTTTTTCACCGAGAGCCGGGGCGACATGCTCTCGACCCGGTTTTCAGCAATCTGGTCGATCTCGCTGCGGATCGTCAGCCAGGAAAGCGCGTCGAGCTTGACCGCCACCGGCTGGCCTTTCTGAACAAACTCCACCTCGGATTCATCGACGAGCATCACCGCCTCGAGCCTGTCAGGGTCACCAATCAGGCAGAAGGTGGTGCCTTCGCGAAACGTGGCCCCGATGTTTTGCTCGTCGAGTGGCAGCCCGTGCCACTCCGGCAGTCGGCCGCTGGGGTCGTCCCGCTGGGGCATCGAGTCGCCGGGCAGCACCACGCCGGCAGCGGGCGCGACGAGCACAAGCTTTTCGCGATCGGCGAACTTCTTGACGAGCTGCTCTTCAATGCTCGCCAGCGACTCCTCGACTGTGCCGAGCTCCAGGCTGGCTGCCGGATCGGTAAACCGTTCCCGCTGCAGCGACTGAAGTTTCGCGCGAAACTGGGCGGCCTGGCCCTCGAGGTCGGCGATCTCCAGGTCGAGGTCGACATTCGACATGCGGGCGAGCACCTGCCCCTGCTCCACCCGATCGCCAGAGCGAACGAGGAGTTCTTCCAGCCGCCCCTCTTCGGTGACATACACCGTTTCGGCCTCATCCGGGCGGAGTTCGGCCCCGCACCACACCCGCTGCGGCAGGGGAATCAGGGCGA
>CALCGM010000294.1 GCA_937900985.1 uncultured Planctomycetaceae bacterium
TTCACAGCCTCTGACCGGCGTCGGACACGGGGTGTCGAAGCCCCGGGGAAAGGCCTGGTGCTCACCCGGGAGACAGCAGCACGCGACTCACGAGCCGCTCATCAGTCGGGCAATGCGGGAGGAAGTGCCATTGGCCGGGCTATCCTCAGGCGGGAGGTGCAAGCGGGACGGGTCCTCGGGCCGCACAGCGGCCTCGGCTCTGCCGAGGTGCCTTCGGCACCCGAAGACCCGTCCCGTTCAGTGCGGCCTCGGCGGGGGCATACGGGCACCGGGCTTTTCCAGCGGCACGATCACCGGCCAGCCGGGAAACTCCTGGGGGATGCCGGCGACCTCGGTCACAAACCGTGGGTAGCAGTGAAACTCAACCGCTTCGTGCGGGAAGTCCCAGACAGCCACGCCGAAGCCGTCGGCCCGCTTGGTCTCGTCGGTGCGGTCTTCGGGATTGGCATAGGCGAGCATCGTGATCTTGTTGCCCAGGCCGTCTTCGTAGTCGCCCGTCCAGGGCAGCGGGCTGCCGGGCACGGGATTGGCTCCTGGCTGCTCGTCCTCAGGATGCCACCAGCGGCCGTAGATCGTGTTGACCAAGGCCGGTGAGGTGAAGGCGTAGGGTCCGTCGCGGTAGTCGTCGATGCCGTGCTGCACGACCACGGCCAGATGCTGATCGCCACAGAGATGCACGGCCCCCGCCTGCTTGATCAATCGCAGCGCGGCGTTGCGGCCCGACTGCGGCCAGCCGTTGCAGTCGAGGTCGGCCAGCAGCCTGTTGCTCGGATCCCCGTGCAGATGCACCGCGCCGCAAAAGGCTGTCTGCGAAAGCACGCCCTTGGCCCGCACGCCCTCGCGGTCGTCCGCCCAGCGACCAAGCCAGGCCAGCTGCCGCTCGCCGAGCAGCTCCAGGCCATCGAGGTCGATCGCCGAGCGGTCGTAGGCCGGATCGGTGATATGGTCGGGCCGCGGGCCGAGCTGCGGGATCGTGCCCTTGGGGCCGGTCTTAAACTTGCGGTCTTCGAGGATCGCGAAGTCCACGCCGCCGACGACCAGCCGGGTGAAGTAGACGCCGATGCCCTGCTCGACCGGCTGTGGGTCGACCGGATCGGGCAGATGCCAGGTCTGCTGCCGCTCCACCATGCTGACGTAGGCCGCGGGGTAGTAGTAGCCGCCGTCGGAGCCGGTCTTCTCCAGAGACCGCTTGCCGCCCGCCCCCCACAGGTTTGGATGGCCCACATCGTGGTCGTCGGGAATGGTCACTGCCGGTCGGTCGCGAAGCACGTCGCGAAACTGCAGGCCAAACTCGATCCAGCCGACGGTGTGCTGCGTGTGGCGGTAGGTCTGGTCGCCGGCGAAGAAGAGCAGGTCGGGGTCGGCAGCCTTGAGGTTGTCGACGAGTTCTTCCCGTGAGCCGGGGGTTCGTGAGGAGTTGCAGCTCATCACGCCGACGCTGATCCGCTCCTTCTCAAGGGGATCGCGGCGGATGCTGCCCGCAAAGACGGCCGACTCGCCATGCCGCACGCGGTAGGGAATGGTGCGGGAGGCATCCCAGCCGTTGACGCGGAAGTGGGCATCCCAGCCTGGATAGCTGACTGGGCTCGTGGCCACCGGCTCCCAGCCACTGCCGCGGTCGACCTCAAGGCTCGCCTCCATCGTCTCGCCGGGCTTGAGCGGAAAGAGCTGTGCGGTCAGCTTGAGCGTGGCGTCGCCACCTGCCGGCGGCACGTCGACACAGTAGATCGCAAAGGCGATCACCGCATCCCGCGGCACGTCGAGCGGAAAGGGGCAGCCCTTGGCCTCTTTGGTCCACCAGGGGCCCGTCGCCCAGCCGTCGAGCGCGGGCATGTCGTCGCCAAATGGCGCCGCGGCACAGCCCTCCGCAGGCACCACATCGGCCCCCTGGGCAGCGGGCAGGCCAGCGGCGAGCATGGCGAGGAGAAGGAAGAAGGCTGCCTGCATCATGGGGGTGATCCTTTCTTTCGGTGGGCAAGACGATGCCGCAGGTGGCATGCTGACGCAATCGCGACCACAATGCCCCTGCTGCACTCTCACGTCGTCTGACGATACCCGGCCCACAGCGGGGTCGCCACGACGCGACAGACACTGCTGGCCGCAACCGCTTTTCGTTCACAACCGCGTCGCCGGCTTCTGCCCGGCTCATCCCCACCTCTGGAGCCGTAGTCACGATGCGATGGATGCTTGTTTTTGTCCCGGCGGCCTTCCTTCTGCAATGGATGGAAGCAAACCCGGTGCTCGTGTTTTGTATGGCACTCGCCGCGGTGATTCCGCTGGTGGAGCTGATGGGCTCGTCGACCGAGGGGATCGCCGCCAAGCTCGGGCCCACGATCGGCGGCCTGCTCAACTCATCGCTCAACAATTTGCCGGAGTTCATCATCGGCGCCGTCGCGCTGGCCAATGGGCTCTCCGCGGTCGTCAAGGCATCCCTGACCGGCTCGATTCTCGTGAACCTGCTCGTGGGGCTCGGGGCCTCGCTGGTGATCGGTGGCTTGAAATACGGTCCGCAGAAGTTTGATCGGCGAAACCTTCGTGTGTCGGGCTCGATGCTCCTGCTGTGCGCCTTCTGCTTTGTGGTGCCGGCCGTGTTTCGGATCGGCACCCCCGAGGGAACCCGCGATCTCTCAACGGAGATCGCGGTGGTGCTGCTGTTCGTTTATGTCGTGAATGTGTTTGTCACGGTGTTTGGCAGCAAGCAGCAGAGCATCTCGACGGAAGGACCGCCGGAAGAAGGCGAGGAGCCGCCCGCAACGCCGATGTGGCGAAGCCTGATTCTGCTCGCGATCGCCGCCGTCGTGCTCGGCCTGGTGAGCGACATCCTCTCCGGAGCCCTCGAGCCGACCGCCAAGCTGCTCGGGCTCTCCAACACGTTTAGCGGTATTGTGCTGCTCGGTGGCGTGGGCGGCATTGGGGAGGTGCTCACGGCGATTCGCTTTGCCCGGGCAGGCCGTTCCGAGCTGGTGCTGGGCGTGACAGTCGGCTCCACGATTCAGATGGTGCTCCTGATTGCACCGCTGCTTGTGCTCGCCGGACTGGCCCTCGGCCAGCCGATGAACCTGGCGTTTACGAGCTTTGAGGTGGTGGCGATCGTGTTGGCGGCGCTGGTGACCCGCGAGCTGATCGA
>CALCGM010000295.1 GCA_937900985.1 uncultured Planctomycetaceae bacterium
GAACTGAGGAGCATCGGCTGCCGGCAGACGCTGGAGGAAGCCTTGTGCTGCCTTTACTCCCGCGACTGCCTCGGCAGTCGGCCCTCGGAACCACCACCATGCACCGCCACCTTCCCTCGCGTCGTTGTTTCTCGTCTGTCCTCTTGCAGCGATGTGCCCTGCCTCTCGTGCTGCTGATGAGCGGAACCGCTGCAAACGCTGCAGACTTCGACGTCACGCTCGACTTCTGGGGAACGACCAGCACCGTCGGGTCTTTTGCCTGGGCAGTCGATCAGGCCAACACCACACCAGGTGTCGACACGATCCGCGTGCAGAGCGGGCTGCAGATTGATGCCGACAACGGTGCCAAGCTCGCGAGCAGCCCAACCTGGCTGACCCGCTTCACTGAGTCGGTGACCGTCGAGGGCAACGGAGCGACGCTTGTGGCCGATCCGGCCTACATCACCACGGGAGGGCTGATAGCAACCAAAACCAACATCGTCGGCAGCCCTTACTCGTCTCCGCTTGTGCCAGGCGATGCCGTGGTGAGGGCCGGTGTCTCGTTCGCACAAGTTGGCACCTTTGGCCAAGACAACAGCGGCGTGGACGTGACGATCCGAAACCTCAACGCCGATGGGGTCGCGTCACTGCTCAGCGTCAACGACAAGGCGACGCTGAGTGTTGACGGGGGCCGCTATACGAACATCGTGAACTACACCGGCGTCGATGGCCGCAGCGCCTTCGTAGCCAACAACGGCGCGACGTTGAATCTCGACGGGATTGCCCTCAACAAAAACTATCCGTTCGGTGACATCATAGCTGTGGACAATGACTTTGTGATTTTCAATGGGAGCATCAGCGGACTTGCCAGCACGCTCAACATGCAAAACTCGACGATCACAGGATCGTATGGTGCGGGTGCACTCAATTGGGTTGGCGGCACGGCAAACGTCGTCTCGTCCGTTCTCAGCAACTCAGGGGGACTGCAGATTAGCGGGGGTGATGGTGGCATAGTCGGCACTCTGAACTTCACCAACAGCATCCTGGAGTTGAATGACGGGGAAACCATGCAGCAGACACAGCGGATCCTGACTGGGCCCAATGGTATGGCCAACGTGGAGGCATCTTCGATTCTCTACAACTCAGTCTTTAGCAATGGCTCAAATGAACCATTCGGCTACGAGGGCATGCCGCTGACCGCAGCCCAGGGTGGCACGATCAACTTCGACTCCAGCGTGGTGGTGCCCCTGAACTGGGACGATTTCTTTGCTGGAAACGACACCTACATCGAGCTGACCGGCGGCAATCTGACCGCCGACGAGTTTAGTTTCGTCATGGCGACGGCCAGCCAAGATCAGGCGGCCCTGCAGGCGCTGTTTAACAATGCGTCACTGACAACCAGCGGCGACACCTTCGCCATCTCCGAGATCACAGGCATCGATTTCTTTGAGTCGCTTCCTCAGGGAGCCGTGCCGCTGACGACGAGTCCGCTGGTCGATGCGGTCAGCGATGCCGGAAGCGGCGGAGCGAATGAGCTGCTGAATCCTATCGACGGCCAGCCCCTGCTGTTTGATGTTTATGGAAGCCCGCGAACGAATGGATTGGGATTTCGCAACACCGGTGCTGTTCAGGCAGCTCCCGTGCCTGAGCCGAGCAGCTGGGTGCTCGCTGGTATGGCTGCAGGAATGGCTGGCTGGTGGCGTCTTCGCCGCCGGGCTGCTTGGGGAGCTGACCGATGGTGATAGCGGCTTTCGCACCGTTGCCAACACCTGGGTGTCGTATCTCACGCAGGGCCGGGGTCCGGAGATGGGGGAGGGAACCGGTCCGCTGACCGTCGGCTTTGGGTCACGGACAGACCCCGCGGAAGCGAGCGACACAATCGGGCCGGAATACACCTTTGGCCTGCGGATGCGAGAGGCCGTCGACGGGCCGATCCTGATCATCAAGACCGCCTGGGGCGGCAAGTCGCTGCACACTGATTTCCGGCCGCCTTCGGCAGGCTCGTATGAACTCAACGAACAGGAGCAGGAAGCGATCGCCAAACGCGGCCTCGATCTTGATGAAGAGGCGGCGGCCCGTCGCGAGCGGAGCGGGGCCTTCTATCGTCTGATGGTCGAGCATGTCGAAAAGGTGCTTTCCGACCCTGCACGGGTGGTGCCGGGCTACGACCCGCAGCAGGGCTATGAGCTGGCGGGGCTTGTCTGGTTCCAATGCTGGAATGACATGGTCGATGGCAGCGTCTATCCCGGTCGGGGCACCCCCGGCAGCTACGACGCCTACAGTGAACTGCTTGCGACCTTCATCCGCGAT
>CALCGM010000296.1 GCA_937900985.1 uncultured Planctomycetaceae bacterium
GCCGTGTGAAAGCCCAGCGTCCACTTGATCAGCGTTGAGATCACAGGTGCACGAAAGAGGACATTCACCAGCCAGGGCGCCACCGCCGCCAGCCGCATGGCCCGCGGCATCTCCGCGACGAGCCGGGTCCGCAGGGGCACTCCCTTGGCATCGTGCCGGTGCTGCTCCCACTCAGCCTTGAGCCGGGCCATGTCGACGTTGGAGGGGCACTCGCTCTTGCAGGCCTTGCAGGAGAGGCAGAGGTCGAGCACCTCGGCGAGTTCTGGACGGCTCCAGGGATCGGCCGAGCGAGGATCAGAGAGGGCCGCCCTGAGCATGTTGGCCCTCGCCCGCGTGGAGTCCTGCTCGTTGCGGGTGGCCATGTAGCTGGGGCACATCGTGCCGCCAGCTCCGGGGGGCTTGCGGCACTGGCCCACCCCCGTGCACTTCTCGGCCGCTCGCAACACGCCGCCGGTGTCGGCGAAGCGAAAGACGGTGTGGTGGTGCGGCTCGGGCTCACCCGGCAGGATCCGCAGGGAGGTGTCCATCGGCGGGGTGTCGATGATCTTGTTGGGATTGAAGATCCCCTGTGGATCAAAGAGCCGCTTGACCTGTTCGAGATGGCGGTAGCAGGCATCGCCGACCATCATGCGGAGAAACTCACCGCGGAGCCGGCCGTCGCCATGCTCGCCGCTGAGGCTGCCGCGATACTTCTTCACCAGCGCCGCCACGTCGGTGGCCACTGCGCGAAACATCGCCAAGCCGTCAGCGGAACGCAGATCAAACAGTGGCCGAAGATGCAGCTCGCCGGCTCCGGCATGGGCATAGTGCACACAGTCGATGCGATACTTTTCCGCCAGCAGCCGGTCGAACTCGGCGATGTAGGCCGGCAGGTCGTCGACGGCAACTGCCGTGTCTTCCACGATCTCACGGGGCTTGGCATCCCCAGGCAGGTTGTTGACGAGCCCCTGGCCAGCCCGCCGCAGCTCCCACACCTTCGCGCCTTCTGCACCTTCAAGCACGGGGAAGGCGTAGCCGAGCCCCGCCTCCTGGAGACGTTCCCGCATCGCAGCCACGTCGCGGCTTCGTCGGTCTGCGTCGGCATGCTTGAGCTCCACGACAAGCACCGCGCCCGGCTCCCCCACCACAAAGCTGCGGTTGCGGGCCTGCTCGAGGTTGTCTTTGGTGCAGCTGAGAATCTTGTCGTCGATCAGCTCGCAGCCGGTCAGCTCGCTGCCGTTCGGGTCGGCCAGCCGTGGCCTGCTCTGCATCACGATCACGGTGGCCCGCAGGGCCTCATCGACGCTCTGGCAGTGCACACACAAGAGCGTGCCTGGCGGCGGGAGGGGGATCAGGCTGAGCTCATACTCGACGCCGAAGAACAGCGTGCCTTCCGAGCCCGCCAGCAGCCGGCAGAGGTTGAAGGGCGTTTCGCTCTGCGGCTCGAAGCACGACGCATCGAGCAACGCATCGAGGGCATAGCCGGTGTTGCGGCGGGTGACCTGCGGCTTGGGAAAGCTCTCGCGGATCGTCTGCCGCGTGGCCTCGTCGCGAAGCAGGTCGCGGAGCCCGCCGTAGATACGAGTCTCCAGCGAATCCGCCGCCTCGCACTTCGCTGCAAACGCCTCTGGGGTCAGCGGGCCGAAGGTGACCTCCGACCCGTCGGCAAGAAAGCCACGGGCGCTGACGAGGTGGTCGCGGGTGGAGCCGTAGGCGATGGAGTTGGAACCACAGGAGTTGTTGCCCACCATGCCGCCGATCATCGCCCAGTCGGCAGTCGAGGTTTCGGGGCCGAAGAAGAGCCCGTGCGGGGCGAGGAACCGGTTGAGCTCATTGCGAACAACGCCCGGCTGCACCCGCACCCGCCGCCGCTGTGGATCGAGGCCGAGAATGCGGTTCATGTGACGGCCGGCATCGACCACAAGGCCGCCGCCCACCACCTGCCCGGCCAGCGATGTGCCCGCAGCCCGAGGGATGATGCCAACCCGCTCGATGCCAGCAAACCGGATCAGCTCACGGACATCGGCGTCGGTCTTCGGAAACGCCACGGCCTCTGGCCGCTGCTGATACTCCGAGGCGTCGGTCGCATAGATCCCGCGGGCAACCCGATCGCTCCGCACCTCCCCTTCAAGGATCTCGTTGAGCGTCGCATACCGAGCCGCCGCCGCCGTCACACCAATCTCACCGCTGGTCTGCGTCACCATCACCACCCCACGACCACGCCCGTCATGAAAGATCCCATCATACCGGCACGCTGTGCGAGCGATGGGAAGACCGCGAGCGAAGGGGTGGAAGACCGCGGGCGGATGG
>CALCGM010000297.1 GCA_937900985.1 uncultured Planctomycetaceae bacterium
GGACGGTGAGCAGACTGTGGAACACGTCTGCCGCCGCAGGATGCGGTGACCGGCGGCCCCCACCTCGGCTTTTGGGGGCGTCGCTTGAGTGGGAAAAGGCCATGGATGGCTTGTTCCACGGACGGTTAGACTCTTGCCATGCCTGCTGATGCCAACCTCCCTGCCGCTGCCGCTGCCGCGACCACCGCGAGGGTGGCGATCGTCGTCAACGGCGAGTCGATGACCGTGCCGGCTGCGCTGCCAGTCACGGCTCTGCTTGAGCAGCTCGGGCTTGCCGGCCGGCCGCTGGCGGTGGAGATCAACCGGCAGGTGGTGCCCCGCCGCCAGCTCGGCGACCATCGACTGGCCGCCGGCGATGTGGTGGAGATCGTGACGCTCGTCGGCGGGGGGTGAGGGGCGGTCGTTCGCAGGGCAGGCTCTTCCCGGGCGGCTTTTCCTGTGGGCTGCGTGGCGTGGCGTATGATCGAGAGTTTCGCGGGCCGGTCCTGTCACGGCCACGCTTCCATCGGCCGCACGAATCTCAGCTGTGATGACGACATCCCCTCCCAGTTTTTCTTCAGATGATCCCCGCGACCCGCCGCTGGCGGTTGCCGGTCGCCGCTTCGCCAGCCGCCTTGTCGTTGGGACAGGCAAGTATCGCACCTACGCTGAGATGGCGGAGTGCCTGCTCGCCTCAGGCACCGACTGCGTGACCGTGGCGGTGCGTCGCGAGCGGCTCGTGAATGCTGCGGGTGAAAACATCCTCGACCATCTCGACACCACCCGCTTCACGCTCCTGCCCAACACCGCCGGCTGCTTTACCGCCGAGGAGGCGGTGCGGGTGGCGAGGCTCGGCCGCGAGCTGCTTCGCGACCTGGGCAACCCGGGGAGCGAATGGGTCAAGCTTGAGGTGCTCGGCGACACCAAGACACTGCTGCCCGATCCCGTCGGTACGCTCGCCGCCACCGAGCAGCTGGTGGCCGACGGCTTTGCGGTGCTCGTCTACACCAGCGACGACCCCGTCGTGGCGCGGCGGCTGAAGGAGGCGGGGGCGGCGAGCGTGATGCCGGCTGGCAGCCCGATCGGCTCAGGGCAGGGCATTCTCAACGCCAACAATCTCCGCATCTGCATGGAGTATCTCAAGGATGGTGATGCCGAGTATCCGGTGATCGTCGACGCCGGCGTCGGCACCGCCAGTGACGTGGCCGCAGCGATGGAGCTTGGTGTGGATGGTGTGCTGCTCAACACGGCGATCGCGCATGCGGCCGATCCGCTGCGGATGGCGCGGGCGATGGCGGCAGCCTGCGATGCCGGCCGGCAGGCGTTTCTCGCGGGCCGGATTCCCAAGAGGCTCTACGCCACCGCCTCGAGCCCTGATGAGGGCCGGGTGGGGCTGCCGGTCTCGTCAGGCTCCACGGCTGCCGGGGAGAGTTTGTGATGCTGGCGAAGCGGATCATTCCCTGCCTCGACGTGGAGAAGGGGCGGGTCGTGAAGGGAACGAAGTTTCTCGAACTCGTCGATGCCGGTGACCCTGTGGCGGTGGCTGCGAGGTATGAGGCCGAGGGGGCCGACGAGCTCGTGTTTCTCGACATCACCGCCAGCCACGAGGGCCGCTCGATCATGCTCGACATGGTCCGGCAGGTGGCCGAAACGATCTTCATGCCCTTCACGGTCGGCGGGGGCATCCGCACGCTCGCCGATGCAGCCGAGCTCGTGCAGGCGGGGGCTGAAAAGGTGAGCATCAACTCGGCGGCCGTGCGAACCCCGGAGCTGATCACGGCGGTTGCCGATCGCCTCGGCAGCTGTGCGACCGTCGTCAACATCGACCCGAAGCGGGTGGAGCGTGACGGTCGGGAAGTCTGGGAGGTGTTTATCAATGGGGGCCGGGTGCCGACTGGTCTTGAGGCCGTCGCCTGGGCCCGCCGTGTGGAGCAACTCGGTGCCGGCGAGATCGTACTGACCTGCATGGATCGCGATGGAACCCGCAACGGCTACGACCTGGAGATGACCTCTGCGGTCAGTCAGGCGGTCTCAATTCCCGTCGTCGCCAGCGGTGGCGCGGGCTGCCCAGCCGACCTCGCTGACGCGGTCGACAGCGGTCCCGGCATGGGGAAGGCGGATGCGGCGCTGGCCGCTGGCATCTTCCACTTCGGGCAGTGTACGATCCGGGAGGTGAAGGAACTCTTCGCCCGGCGGGGGATCCCGGTTCGGCCTCTTGAGGGCGAGCGAGGGTGGAGTCGTGTTTCTGATGCGGCAGCTGTCTCCCTTTCCGATTCCTCGTCCCCAGCGGAGTGACCATGGCCACGATCACGAGCCCTCCTCCTGGACCGACCGCTCCAGTTGCCACCTCAGCTGAAGGCCGGCATCGGCGGCTCGAGATCGACCGTCTGTTCGCGGCGCTGGTCAAGCTGGAAGGCAGCGACCTGCACCTGAAATCGGGCAAGCCTCCCTACATTCGCGTGAAGGGCTCGCTGCAGCCGCTCAAGGCCGATGTGATCAGCGAAGAGAAGATGGAACAGCTGATCATGCCGATGCTCGACAAGCGGCGGATCGACATCCTGGAGCGGGACGGTGGCTGCGACTTTGCCCACACCGTCGAGGTCGACGGCACCGTGTGGCGATTCCGAGTGAATATCCTGCGGCAGCAGGGAGCTCTCGGCATGGTCTCCCGCCGTGTCAACAACTCGATCCCCAACTTCGAGGGCCTCTTTCTCCCGCCGACAATTGAGAAGCTCTGCCACTTCGATCAGGGGCTGATTCTGCTGGCGGGTGTGACGGGTTCCGGCAAGAGCACCACGATCGCTTCGATCCTCAACTACATCAATCAGAACTACCGCAAGCACATCCTCACGCTCGAAGACCCGATTGAGTTTGTCTTCACAGAAGACAAGTGCCTGATCAACCAGCGAGAGGTTGGCCAGGATGTGATCGACTTCTCTGTCGGCATGAAGCATGCGGTGCGAGAAGATCCCGACATCATCCTCGTCGGCGAGATGCGAGATCATGAGACCTTCATGACCGCCGTGCATGCCGCAGAGACGGGGCATCTCGTGTTTGGCACGATCCATGCCTCGAGCGCCGCCACCACGATCACGCGAATCCTCGACCTCTTCCCTGAGGAAGAGCGAGGGGCGATCCGCAGCGCTCTGGCCTTCAATATGAAGGGCATCGTTGCCCAGAAGCTGCTGAAGTCGATCAAGCCGGGCGTCAGCCGCGTGCCGGTGGTCGAGATCATGCTGTTTGATCCGCTGGTGAAGAAGTATGTGCTCGAGGGGCAGGATGAATCGCTTCCCGACCACATCAAGAAGTCGGAAAAAGAAGGTATGCAAGACTTCACGATGAGCCTCAAGGACCTGATCGATAAAGAACTGATCGATCGGAAAGATGCGCTCGCGATCGCCCCCAACAAGGAGGCGCTGCAGATGGCACTCAAGGGCATCGGAGTTCGTTGATGCACGAGACGAAGGC
>CALCGM010000298.1 GCA_937900985.1 uncultured Planctomycetaceae bacterium
GGTCCTGCGACGAGACTTTTGCCGCCCGCCGAGCCGGACCGCCCGCGCGCGGTCTCCCTCCCACCCGCGTGCAGCCGGGGTTGCTGCGGTGGGGCGGGCTTTCCTACGCTCCGCGGCCACGTTTTCCCTGGAGCGGGTTTGCACGCATGTCGTGGACGGAAGGTCTCATGGATCGACACGCCGCGATGCCATCGCGACTGCTGCTGCTGGCGCTCGTGGCGATGCCTGTGACCGCAGGCTGCACCGGCAATCCGTTCAAAACGGCGGTCGGTAGCCCAGCGGTGGGTGTTGTGCCGCCGACGGTGGAAGTGCCAGGTGCCGCGGCTGTGGTCAATCCGGCCGCCCCTGCCCTGCCCTACGCGCCGCCTCCCACGACCGCCTCCTATGGCTCAGCCGTCGACGCTGCCGCTCTGCTCGACTCGAGCCGGCAGCAGAATCAGCTCCTCGAAGAGGAGGTTGCGGCCCTTCGCGAGCAGCTCGCCAGCACGTCTCGGCAGCTCGCCACCGCCCTGCGAACCCCGCCGGCGGTGCCCTCGCCCACGCCCACCACCGCCGACCGCATCACTAGCGGTGGCGACGTGATGCAGTCGGCGCTCACGCAGCTGCGGCTCGACGACCTGCCGACCCGCTTCGACGGCAGCGTCGTGCGGGTGGAGATTCCGGCAGATCGGCTGTTTGACTCCGGTCAGGCCAGCCTCGTGCCAGGGGCTCCAGCCGTGCTCTCGATGGCGGCCGACGAGATCGAGCGGGTTTTTCCAGGCCACTACGTGGGCATCGAAGGGCATCTCGATGCCTCGCCTCTGCAGGGCGACGGGCAGCTCTCGCCCCACGCCCTCTCCGCCGCTCGCGCCGAGGCTGTGCTGACCTTTCTCACCGACCGCACCCCGCTCCACGACAACCAGCTGTTTCTCGTGGCGCACGGATCAAACCACCCTGTGGTGAGCAATGCCACAGCCGCCGGACGCGAGCGGAATCGCCGCATCGAGCTGGTCATCTATCCGGAGCTCGCCCCCCGCTGACGCCCCACGGGCCGTTGGCGAGGGGCTGCTGCGAACGTACACTCCGCACATGAATCGCGTCACGATCGTCGACTACGGCAGCGGCAACCTTCGCAGTGTGCAGAAGGCCTGCGAGCGGCTGGGCGCCGAGGCCACGATCACCTCCGACGCCAACCGTGTGGCGGAGGCGACGATCCTGATCCTGCCTGGGGTCGGCGCCTTTGGCGACGCCATGCGGGAGCTCCGCAGCCGCAGCCTCGTGGAGCCGATTCAGCGGCATCTCGCGGCCGACAAGCCCTTTCTCGGCATCTGCATGGGCCTGCAGCTGCTCTTTGAAACGGGGCTGGAAGGCGGCCAGCATCAGGGCCTGGCGGCGCTCCCGGGCGATGTGGTGCGGTTTGAGATCGACCCGTCGCTGAAGGTGCCGCACATGGGCTGGAACCGGGTCGCCTGGCGAGATGGCGGGCCTCTGCCCGGAGATGCCGCCAGCTCCTCCTATTTCTACTTCGTGCACGCCTACCACGCCCGGCCGGCCAACCCAGCCGATATCTGCGGCACGGCCGACTACGGTGGCGAGTTTTGTGCCGCCGTCGCCCGTGGCCGCCTGCTGGCGACGCAGTTTCATCCGGAGAAGAGCCAGCAGGCCGGTCTGCGGGTGATCGACGCGTTTCTCAAGCAGCACGCGGGGTAGCCGCCTGCGGGTGTCGGTTGCCTGGAAACAGTCCACGCAAGGCTTTTTCCACCGGCAGGTAGGGTTTGCCAGGCTTCGCGTGTTCGCCGGGGCTGCCTGACTTCCCTCGGGGCCGCAGCCCGTGCGGCTGAGGGGCGTTCTCAATCCGGCTGATTCCGCGAGCCGACTGTTCGGGATGTCGGGGTGGGGCCGCCACCGTGTCAGGATGCCTCGGAGCGAGTGAGCAAAGCATGTCGGCTGACGTCCGCATCAAAGAGCAGCTGCCGGAACTGACCCGTCGGATCGTGGCCACCTACGACGAGGCGCCGGTGATTCATCACCTCGGCCACTGCCCGCTGCCCAACTGCGATGCCGTGGTGTCGGCATGCGAAGACCTCAAAGAGATCCTCTATCCCGGCTACCGGCGGCGGGAGAATCTCCACCATGGCAACGTGACCTACCACGTGGGCGACCTGATCGATGGCCTGCACGACAAGCTCACCGTGCAGATCGGCCGGGCCCTGCGGCACGGCTACGCGTGTGGTCACTTCGCTGCAGCTGGCGACGACCCCGCCGGCGATGCGATTCGCGGAGACGATGAGATCGACTTCGAGGCGCTCGGCCAGGCCAAGGCGGTGGAGTTTCTGGAGCAGCTCCCCGACGTGCGGCGGCTCCTCGCTGGCGATGTGCAGGCGGCCTACGACGGTGATCCGGCTGTCCGCACGCTCGATGAGGTGATCTTCTGCTATCCCGGGCTTGAGGCCGTCACCATCCATCGCCTCGCCCATCTGCTCTACAAGCTGAAGATTCCGCTGATCCCCCGGATGATGGCTGAATGGTCTCACTCGCGGACCGGCATCGACATCCATCCTGGGGCCACGATCGGCGACCACTTCTTCATCGATCACGGCACGGGCGTGGTGATCGGTGAGACCTGCGAGATCGGCAGTCGGGTGAAGATCTATCAGGGCGTGACGCTCGGCGCCCTCTCGTTCCCCACCGACGCCCACGGCGAACTGGTCCGCGGCGCGAAGCGGCATCCCACGATCGAAGACGGCGTGGTGATCTATGCCAACGCCACGATCCTCGGCGGTGCCACCCGCATCGGCCGCGACTCGGTGATCGGCTCAAGCGTGTGGATCACCCGCAGCGTCGAGCCCGGCACGACCGTTGTGCTTGAGAAGCCGAAGCTTCGCATGCGGGGGGAAGCCCCGCATCCCGAGGCCGACTATCAGATCTAAGGCGAGCCCGCTTGAAGACGAGCGGCGTTGCCGCACGCGGGGAGAGGGTTTGCCCGCATCGTCACCGCGAGCGGCTCGCGGCTCGCACCATCGCCCGGGCGGCTTCGGTCGCCTCGAGCCTCGCCTCGATCGCCGCAGGGCCGACAGCCTTGGCCGACTGCACCCGCTCCAGCTCGCGGCGGGCTTCCTGGGCGTCGATAGAATCGGCAGCGACCGCCTTTTGCGTGATCACGGTCACCGAGTCGTGGGCCACTTCCACAAAGCCGCCCTGCACGAAAAACCGGGCGGTCGGAGAGCCAGCCTGCTTTGGTGTGACCCGCACCTCACCCACGCCCAGCCGGCCGATAAACGCCGCATGCCCGAGGCCCACGCCCCGCTGACCATCGTCGAGCGGGAGGCTCACGAACCCCGCGGTCATGTCAAACACCGTGGTTTCCGGCGTCACGACGACGCACTGGATTCCGCGTCCGCCTCTGGCTGTCTGCTTCTGCTCGCTCACGGTGTTTTCTCCGAGGGCTCCTCTGGGGCGGCTTCTGCCCGATGAGTGCTCAGGACTTCTTTGCCTTCTCCGCCATCTTCTTGGCCTGCTCTTCGGCCTGCTCAATGGGGCCGACGTACATGAACGCCTGCTCGGGCAGGTGGTCCCACTTGCCGTCGGCGATTTCCTCGAACGAGCGGATCGTGTCGGCGAGGCTCGTGATCTCACCAGGCTTGCCGGTGAACACCTCGGCCACGAGGAACGGCTGCGAGAGGAACCGCTCCATGCGGCGGGCACGGTGCACGACGAGCTTGTCTTCTTCGGAGAGCTCGTCAACACCGAGGATGGCGATGATGTCCTGCAGTTCGCGATACCGCTGCAGCGTTCGCTGCACGCGGCGGGCGATCGCGTAGTGTCGCTCGCCGACATACTGCGGGTCGAGAATACGGCTCGATGAGGCCAGCGGATCCACGGCCGGGTAGATACCCTTCTCCGAGATCGACCGCTCCAGATAGAGGAATGCGTCGAGGTTGCCGAACGCCGTGGCCGGAGCTGGGTCGGTCGGGTCGTCGGCAGGCACATACACCGCCTGCACCGACGTGATCGCCCCCTT
>CALCGM010000299.1 GCA_937900985.1 uncultured Planctomycetaceae bacterium
ACGGCACCAACAACGAGTTTGGCTTCGACTACCTCCGCGACAACATGCGGATGGCCGCCCGCGACGACGACCGCTTCCCGAAGCACATGCAGCAGAGCCAGGGCCGGCTCAACTACGCCATCGTCGACGAGGTCGACAACATCCTGATCGACGAGGCCCGCACGCCGCTGATCATCTCGGGCCCGGCCCACGACGACGTCACGAAATACTCGCGTGCCGACCAGATCGCCCGGCAGCTGAAGGCCGACGTCCACTTCGAGGTCAAAGAGAAGGAACACACCGTCTCGCTGACCGAGGAAGGCGTGCGAACGGCAGAAAAGCTCGCCGGCGTGGAGAGTTTCTACACCGCCGGCAACATGGAGTGGCCGCACCTGATCGACAACAGCCTCAAGGCCCACTTCCTCTACAAGCGGGACGTGAACTACGTCGTGCAGCAGGGCGAGGTGGTGATTGTCGACGAGTTTACCGGGCGGCTGATGCCCGGCCGCAACTGGTCCGACGGCCTGCATCAGGCCGTGGAGGCCAAGGAAGGCGTGCGGATCAAGGAGGAGTCGCAGACCCTCGCCACCGTCACCCTGCAGAACTTCTTCAAACTCTACAACAAGCTCTCCGGCATGACCGGCACGGCCATGACCGAGGCCGGCGAGTTTCTCAAGATCTACAACCTGGAAGTGATCGCGATCCCGCCCAACCGCGGCATGCAGCGAATCAACCACCCCGACGTGATCTACCGCACCGAGCGGGAGAAGTGGATCGCCGTGGCCGACGAGATCGAGCGGATCAACCGCTGGGATACCGTGGCCCTCTCCGACGGCTCCTGGCAGGTCGGCACGATCGCCAGTGAGAGCGACAGCGAGATCCGCTTCGAGCCGCGGCCGTCGACCGACGGCACGAGCAGCCAGAAGACGGCAGGCCCGCAGTCGATCCCACGCGACAAGATTCGCCAGGTGGAGCGACGAGGCCTCCCCGTGCTCGTGGGTACGGTGTCGATTGAGAAGAGCGAGCGGCTCTCGGCCCTGCTTGAGAAGCGGGGCGTGAAGCATCAGGTGCTCAACGCCAAACACCACAAGCGGGAGGCCGAAATCGTCTCGCAGGCTGGGCGGCTCGCGGCGGTCACGATCGCCACCAACATGGCCGGCCGAGGCACCGACATCATCCTCGGTGGCAATCCTGAGACGATGGCCTGGGCGAAGCTGCAAGACGTCTACCCGACCAGGCTCGACGTGCCGCCAACGGAGTGGGACACGCTCGTCAACGAAATCTCTGAGCGGGAGCAGATGAAGCCCGAAGGAGAGCAGGTCCGCACCATGGGCGGCTTGCAGATCATCGGCACCGAACGGCACGAATCCCGCCGCATCGATCTTCAGCTGCGTGGCCGCTGCGGCCGCCAGGGTGACCCTGGCAGCAGCCGCTTCTTTCTCTCGCTCGAAGACGACCTGATGCGGATCTTCGCCGGCGAGTGGGTGAAAAACATGCTCACCCGGCTCGGCATGCAAGACGGCGAGGCCATCGAGAGCAAGATGGTCACCCGCCGCATCGAGGCAGCCCAGCGGAAGGTGGAAGAGCGAAACTTCGAGATCCGCAAAAACCTGCTCGAATACGACGAAGTGATGGACGAGCAGCGGAAGCGGGTGTATGGCTTCCGCCAGGCGATCCTCAACGGCGCCGACTGCCGCGAGCTGATCATGGAGATGGTCGACCGGCAGATCGACGAGAACATCACCACGTTTCTGGCCAAAGACTACGGCGCAGAAACCTACGCGAAGTGGGCTTCCGGTCAGCTCAGCTGTGAGCTCGATGCCGCCGACTACCGCGGCCTCTCCCCAGGGGAGGCCGAACGCCTCGCCGTCGATGAGGCGATGCGGAAATCAGAAACGCAGATCTTCGAAGCCATCGAGGAAAACCTTCCTGCGGAAGAAGACGAAAGCGAATGGAACTGGGGGGCGCTGGCGAGCTTTGCCAATGCCCGCTGGAAGACCTCGCTTCGCGACCGCGACCTGAAGAAAATCGGCCGCGATCAGGTCGACGAGTTTCTTGTGGAGCAGGCCCGCGAAGCGATCCAGCGGCTCGACCTCTCCGAAGGAGCCCGCTTCCTTGCCGACGACTTCGGCGTTCGCAGCGCCTGCGGATGGGTGGAGTGGCGGTTTGGCGCCGCGCTCACCCTGGATGAGGTCCGCGAGCTTGACGTACAGGAGTTCCGCCAGCTCGTTGAGAAGAAGTCGCGGGAAATCTACGCCGAGCGGGAGATCATCTATCCCGTCATCGTCGGCCTGGCCCACTTCTCCGGTCGCCAGCAGGACGGCTCGCGGCGGCTCGACCGCGAGGGTCTGCTTGCCTGGGCACGCCGCCGGTTTGATGAAAACCTGGCTGAGTCGGAGTTGGCGACGAGCGACCTGGAGCAGCTGCGAAGCGTGCTGCGGGCGGCCTCAACGCGACGGCATGCCGCAGATGCGGCGATTCGCGAGCAGGCGATCGCCAAGCTGCAGGCCGCCATGCCGATGTTCCGGGAACGGGCCCACATCGGCCCCCTCGGCGATGTCGCCTCGGACCTGGCCGGCTGGCTGGAAGGGGAGGCAGGCAACCCCGCCGCGGCCGAGGCGGCCCGCACCGCCACGCTGGAAACCGTTGAGCGGCAGGTGCTCTCAGCGATCGACGACACGGTCCGCGGTGAGATGCGGCGGATGGAGCGGGCCGTGCTCCTGCAGATTCTCGACAACGCCTGGAAAGACCATCTGCTGGCGATGGACCACCTTCGCTCGAGCGTGGGCCTGCGAGGCTATGCCCAGGTCGACCCGAAGGTGGAATACAAGCGGGAGG
>CALCGM010000300.1 GCA_937900985.1 uncultured Planctomycetaceae bacterium
TGCAGTGCATCGGGGTGATCTCGCGGTCGCTCGTCGGCATCGCGATCGTCGCCGCGATCCTGCTGGTGTTCGTTGCCAACGCATCGGCTCAGTGGAGCCCGGGGGATGCGTACAACGCAGTGACACTGGGATCTGGAGACTACTTCTCCACAAACTCTTCGTACGCCCAGAGTTTTGCGAGTCGAGCTGCGTCGATAGAGACGTGGGTGAAGTTTGAGACCGGTGTCGATGCTGACATGGAAATCGCCGAAATGTTCGATACGACTTTTACGGAAGGTGCGAGTCTCTACGCGGAATGGAATGGCTCGACCGGCTACACGGCGAGTATGCTCGGTGTTGGGTCGTTCGGGAACGATGTAAAGACGGTTACCAACGCGACAGTGATGGTTCCAGGGCAGTGGTATCACGTTGTTGGTCAATACACATCTTCCTCGTTGAATATTTATGTGGATGGCACCGCTGCCACTCCTGTGAATTGGGGGGGCGGTCAGGGACCATCGGGAGGTAGCACCTTCAACCGTAATACTTTAGGCCGAGCCCAGAACGCAGGCCTTGCCACGACCTTCTCTGGAGAACTCACGGGCTTCCGCATCTGGGACGGAAGTATCGGAGCTCCGTCGGAAGCGAATAGTGCCGTCACCGCAAGTCCTAACTATGCAGGTGTGACGCTCCTCGCCAACTTTCAGGGCGGCACGGACGGGGTGATCCCGTCGACGACCATTGGAAACGGCAGTATTGACCCCATCACGGGATCGACCGGTGGAACGCTCGATTTCACCAACGCGGTGAATGCAAGCGTTTCGAAATACGGCACCGGAACGATTGCGGTGACGACCGATAGTTACTTCCTCGACACGATCGACACCGGCACACTTGACCTTGGCAACGGTGGAACCACCGGGGCACTGACCACCGACGTGGTCAACAATGGCACGCTTGCCTTCAACCGCAGCAACGCCCTCACGCACAGCAACGTGATCTCCGGCACTGGTGCCGTCACGCAGTCTGGCAGCGGCACGACAACGCTGACGGGGGCGAATACCTACAGCGGTGCGACCACGATCAGCAGTGGCACGCTGCGGATCGGAAATGGATCAACCTCGGGGTCGATCAGTTCCACCAGCGGTGTGGCAAACGACGGGACGCTGATCTACGACCGCTCTGACAACCTCACAGAGAGTTATGCGATCACAGGCTCTGGAGCGGTCACGCAGGCAGGCACCGGCACGCTGACGCTCCTGGGGGCAAACACCTACACGGGGGCGACCACGATTGAAACCGGCGGCACGCTGCAGGTCGGAGCTGGCGGAAGCGTCGGAACGATCAGCACGACCAGTGCCGTCGCGAATGACGGGGCTCTGATCTTCGATCGAGACAATGCGATCTCTGCCGGCTACGTGATCTCAGGGGCTGGGTCTGTCACCAACGCGGGCTCAGGCACGCTGACTCTCTCCGGGGTCAACACCTACGCCGGCAACACGAACGTCGACGCTGGTGGCTTGAATCTCAGTGGCTCGCTGACGAGCGACGTGATCGTCGCGTCCGGAGCCACGCTCTCCGGCACCGGCTCGAGCACGGGGGCCCTGTCGGGGGCAGGCGAGGTCGGCCCTGGCAACTCGCCCGGCATCCTGGAGTTTGCCACGCTCGACGCCTCGGCCGGCACGAGCTTTCGCTTCGAGTTTACGGGTGCCGATCCCGACTACTCCGACGCCACCGCGAGTGTCAACGACGTGCTGCGGCTCGGCGACAACACGACCCCCTTCACCACGGCTCTGACGAGCAGCAGCACCGTCAGCATCTACCTCAATGTCGACAGCTACACCTTCGGCGATGAGTTTCGCGGCGGCTTCTTCACGGATCTTGCCAGCGACTTCATCACCTTAGTCCAAGACGCAACCTTCGCCTACTACCTGAAGGACGCTTCGGGAGCAGTGACCTACAACGGCGTGACCTACCGCGACGTCACCGGCAGCCCCGGCGACTGGGTGCTCACCACCGTTCCCGCCACCGCCAACTTCGCCGGCGGCTCGGTCAACGGCCAGGTGCTGCAGGTGGTGCCGGAGCCATCGAGCTTCGCTCTGGCTGGTGTGGCTCTGGCTGGCCTGGCTGGTGCGGCCTACCGCCGCCGCCGCAAGGCTGCTGCGGCGGCCGCGGCTTCCGCCGACATCGCCGCCTAAGCCTTCGTGCACACGCCGCGCACTCGGGCCGGCCCGCTGCTCTGTCAGCTGGCCGGCCTTTTTTTTTGACCAAAAGAACGAGTTCAGAGGCGGAAACCGGAGGCTGCGATGCGACGCGAATCGACTCTCTGCCTGGTCCTGCTGGCAGCGGTGAGTGCTGCTGCGATGGCCCGCGATGCGGCAGCCGCGACCACGAGCGTTGGCGGCGGCAGCTTCGATCTCAACGCCTTCCTCGGCGCCGACCGCTACTACGGCCACACCACGCCGATCACCGGCCAGAACACGATCAGCACCAACCTCGAGGCCGGCTTTTTCTGGAACGGCCACGAGACCCTGCAGCATGTGGCCACCAACACCACGAACTTTGTGGCCGATGCCGGATCCTGGGGCGGAGCGTCGATTGCCGACAAGTACGACCGCCACGCGACCTGGGCTGCCATGCTGATCGGCGGCCGGGCGACCGTCGGCGGGGATGCCATCCTGCAGCAGGGAATCGCCTACGGCACCGACCTGCGGAGCGGGGCGATAGCGTCGTCATGGGTGTCACCAGCCTACGCGCTCGGGTTCAACTTTTCCGTCAACTCCTTTCTCACGCCCTACGAGCAGACGTTTGGCGTCGCCGATGTGGTCAACTCAAGCTGGGGCTTTACCGATCCGTCGGGCACCACTGACTACTCGGTGGTGATGGACGCGTATGCGTTTCAGAACCCAACGACAACGTACGTGGTGAGCGCGGGAAACTCGGGTCCTGACGCGAACACGATTGGCTCGCCCGGCTCCGACTACAACGCGATCACCGTGGCTGCCCTGACCAATGCCAACTCCTACGATGTTGCGGCTTCGTTTAGCAGCCGCGGCCCGCAGGACTTCGGCTATCTCCCGTCCGTCGGCCCCGCGGTGATCACGACGGGCGTCCGCGCCGCAGTCGACATCGCCGCCCCGGGCACCTCGCTTGTGTCCGCCTTTTACGGCGGCCAGAACGGCGGCAACAACACCTCCCTGGCGGGCTCCGTTGACCAGGGCAGCGACCCTGAAGCCTATTCCAGCGGCATTGCCGGC
>CALCGM010000301.1 GCA_937900985.1 uncultured Planctomycetaceae bacterium
CGGCCTTCCATCGCCGCGGCAGGCTCAACGGGAGGCGGGCCCTGCGTCGCCGGCGTCTGAGCCGCCGGAGGCGTGCCACCTCCATCGCACCCAACGAGGAGCAGAGCGGCTCCGCAGCCGAACACAATCCCGCAACACGACCTGGCAACCTGAAGGCTCAGCATGACCACTCCCCTTACAGTTTGGGAACCTGTGCAACCCGTGGATCAGATCCATGATCGTAGCAGCCAGCGGCCGAAGACGGGATCGGCCACGGCATCAAGGGGCGTCGATCCCGGCAGCCTGCAGGCTCGCTTGGTGGAAACAAAACGTCGGGTAGCATGCCGGGCGTGACTCCACTCGCCTTCGGCATTGCAGCCGGCCTCGCCGCGGCCTTCTTCAGCTCCGTCTCCTACCTCGTCTCCCGGCATCACGGCACCCGCCGGCCCGGCGGGAGCCGAAGGCTCTTGGTGCTCGCCCACCTGCTGATGGGGCTGGGCTGCGTGCCTGTGACCTGGTGGCTTCTTCCCGAAGCATCCAGCCTCGCCGCCCTCCGCACACCCACGGTCTGGCTGCCCTGCCTGATCTCGACAGTGAGCTACTTTGGTGGCCAGGCCTGTCTGTTTTACGTGCTCACCAGAGCCGATGCCTCCAGGCTCTCGCCGCTGCTGGGCCTGAAGATCGTCGCCCAGGCGATCCTGCTCACCGTCGTGATGGGGCAGTCGCTCTCGCCCCAGCAGTGGCTGGCAGTGGCCCTCTGTGGCGGCGCCGCGGTTGTGCTTCAGCAGGGCAGCTCCGGCGTGCAGCTGAAGGTGCTCGGCCTGCTCTCCGTCAGCTGCTTCGGGTTCGCCATCGCCGACCTCGGCATCGTGGCCCTGATCGACGGCATTGAAGCAGCAATCCCCGTCAGCCGTTTGCGGGCCGGCAGCCTGGCGATGTCGCTGACGTATGTGCTGGGGGCTCTGCTCGTCTTTCCGTTTGTGATTGGCCAGTATCGCCGGCAGCCGCAGCCGGTCGTTGCCGACTGGCGGGCAGCCGCTGAATACTCCGCCGCCTGGATGGGAGCGATGGTCGCGCTCTATGCCTGCATCGGCAGTGTCGGCGTGATCCTCAGCACCATCCTGCAGTCCACCCGCGGCATCATGTCGGTCGCGCTCGGGGCCGTGCTGGCCCACCACGGCTGGCACGAACTCGAGAGCCGCGTCGACCGGGTGATGTTTGCCAAACGCATCATCGCCGCCGCGCTGATGACCGCCGCCATCGGCGTGTATGTCTGGCAGGGAACCACCGCCAGTTAGGGCAGACGGGCCTTCTCCAGAAGCGACTGAAAAAAGTCCTCGGCATGGTCGTAGTCGGCTTCGGCAGTCGCCCGCTCATCCTCGCGGTAGGTGGGCATCTTGGCCTCACGGCACTGCTGCACACACCGCAGGCACCAGGCAACGCTGCGGGGCTCGCAGATGGGCTGGCCGTCGGCAATCACAAAGATCGGGTTGGTGTGGCCGCCAGGAAAGATTCGCACCGCCGCCCAGCCGCTGCGGTCGAAGCGGTGCTCGAAGGTCAGCTGGGCAAGCGAACCGTCGGCCGCAAGCTGCTGCTGGGCAACGGGAAAACCGTTGACCACCAGCTCGGCCCGCAGCGGCTCGGCGGTGTCTCGAAACGCCGCCGCATCGACCGTGAAGGCCACGGTGTCACCAGCCGCAATCGGCATCTCACTGCCATCGACGCCGCACTCGCAAACCGCTCCCGCACGCTCACACCGCGCTGTGAAGTCCATCAGATGGGTGCGGCCATCGCTGACATAGCTGCGACCGGCGGCGAGCCCATCACACCAGGCATCAAACGCCAGCGGTCCGTCGAGCTTCACATACACCCGCCCAATGCCCACTCGCTCCCCGGTGATGCAGGGGAAATCGGTCTCGCCGCTGGCCCGCACCCGCAGGCCGGCGCTGAGCACCTGATACCACATGTTCCATTCGGCGGTGCGGTCGGTGTTCATCGTGGAGATGAAGTCGACCGCTGGCACCCGGCTGCCGTCTGGGCCAGGCACCTCGTGGGCGACATTCATGATGAACTCATTGGCCCCGATGCCGTCGAAGGCGGGAATCCCGTAGGTCGGCAGGCCGCCAGGGCCGTCGAGGCCTTCGGTCTCCGGCAGCCGATCGACCAGCCGGGTCAGGCCGATCGCCGAGTGGGCTGGGCCGCAGACTGCTCCCTGCCGCTTGGCCCAGCGAAGGGTGTTGAGCCCGAGCGTCGGCCAGTGGTTTTTGGAGTCGCCGCCGGGGGGAATCTGTTCGGTCAGCCGCAGCAGGTTGAGATGGCCAGAGGCATGCGAGCCAAAGCCCGAGACCTCAATGTCGTAGCGAATCAGGTAGGGATACTGGCTGGCATCATCCAGCCGTCCGGTGAAAAACCGCTTCTGAAAGTCGAAGCACGGCCCCCAGGTCAGGCAGCAGCCAACCTTGAGATCCTCCCCCATGCAGTGCCGCAGCATGTCGGGCGGCATCACACCCTGCGTGGGGTTTTCGTAGTGCGCGCAGCCAGCGGCATGGATGTGATGGTCGCCCGACCAGTAGCCGCGGCGGGAGGGATCGACCCATCGCTTCACCCGGTAGACCAGCTCCAGGGGCTGCTCCTGTGGCCCCGGCCCCACCGTGATCTGCTGCACCTCCGGCAGGCTTTCCGGGCCCCGTGAACAGCGGATGGTGTAGCTGCCGGGCGGCAGGCGGATCGATTCGCCATCGCCGCGGTAGATCTGCCGCTGAAAGAAGAAGTCGGGAGCCAGCCGCTTGCCCTGCGGCGGAAAGACACGGCCATGGGCATCGGTGACTTCAAAGCAGGCCATCGCAGGGCGGTCGTCATCGTCGATCACGCGAAAGAGGAGCTCCTGCGAGGGCCGCGTGCGGAAGGGAACGGTCGCCGCCGCCCAGTCGCGGCCCCGTTCGGCCGAGGCCAGCTCCATCCAGTCGATCCGCATCGTTCCCGGCACACCATTGGGGTCGAGCCGAATGCCCGTTAGCGTGTCTTCGGCGGTGAAGGCAATCTCGTAGAGGTGCTCCTGCCCCGGCTCCAGCTGAAAGCTGACCGCATGGCCGCCATCGGGAAACGGCCTCTGCTCGGTCTGCCAGAAGAGCTGCCCCACGCCTGGCTCTTCGGCTCTGGCCCAGAACCGCAGCACGTAGCCGCCCGCCCTGGCCGGCTTGGGGAGCGGTGAGATCATGAAGGGATCATCCCCTGTGCCGCGGACCAGCAGGCTGCCCTCCTCCGTGGTCAGCTCGATCTGATTCGCGGGGCTCCAGCCGGCAGTCCCTTTGCGAAACTGCCACTCGGCTGCGATCGACGAATCGCCGTGCCCGCTCGACGGCCCCGGTGCGGCACACTCCAGCACGGCCTGCTGCTCGCCCGCCTCACGAGAGAAGATCTGCAGGAAGCGGTATTCCACTGGCAGCCCCGTCAGGCTGGGAGATGCTGGCTGGCCCGCATAGAGCGACAGCGACATCCAGCGAGCATCGACCTCATCAGCCGGAGCATGCGGGAGCGGCCTGGCATTGGGGCTCTCGATCCGGAGGCGTCGCCGCAGCCGGTCGGTGTTGACCACCTTCACGAGCACCGTCCGCCAGCCCTGCTCCACAAGTTCGATCGCTCCCCTGCCGCCTGGCCGCTGGGGAAGGACAAGCTGCGGGCCGCTCTCGGCATGCAGCACCACCGCCAGCCCACAGAGCGGGTCGAGCAGGGCCTGCAGACGGGCAGCCGCGTCTGTCGCATCGTCTGCCTGCCGCACGTCGTCGAGGCCGTCGGCCACCGATGCCGCCAGCGGCTCGCCGAGTGCCTCCGCCGTCTCGATCAGCCGTCGCAGCTCGGCAGCCGCCGGCTGGGGATCGATCGCGTCGACCGTCGGCCAGTCGGCCGCGGTGAGCAGCCGGCCGCAGCACAGCGTCAGCAGGGTGACGCCCACACACGTCAGCATCGAGGTTGGTCGGTTCACGGTCGCTCCTCCACATCGATCAGCAGATCGACCTCGGCCCGAAATCCGAGGTCTTGTGTTCCTGTGCCCGCATCGGCCGCAATCCGCACCGCTCGCGTGCCCGGCTCATCACACCGCAGCTCGATCAGCTTCCACTCAGTCGTGGCTCCCGAGAGCAGTGCGGTCGACTCGGCGTTTTCAACAATCCCAACACGAAACCAGTCGGCCTGCTGTGCACCTGGCAGCGATCGGTCAAACGCCCGCAGCCGCAGCGGCGACTGCAGGCCCGCCTCATTGTGCACCTTCAGCCAGAACCGCTCGCTGCGATGCCGCACGAGCTGCTGCGGAGGATTCAGGGCCCGCAGTTTGACGCGGGCTTCGGGGTTGATCTGCACTTCAAAGGCTGCAACCTCCTCACTCGGCCCAGCATCACCCGCTCTCGGCTCGGCAACGCCGCTCACGCTCAGCAGCACGCCGACAGCCACCAGCCAGCGGAACAGGGAAGCAGCGGTCATCCGTTCATGTCCCCGCGGAGCAAACGGTAGGAGATCGGAATCACGAAGAGCGTGAACAGGGTCGAAGCGACGAGGCCGAAGATCAGCGACCAGCCGAGGCCGGAAAAGATCGGGTCGAGCGTGATCGGTGCCGCCGAGAGCATCGCCGTGCCCGCCGTCAGCAGGATCGGCCGCAGCCGCACCACACGGCTCTCAAGGATTGCCGGCTTGATCGTGCCCAGGGCAGCCAGCGGGCTGCGTGATGAAGCTTTTTGGTTCATCTCTTCAGATCACCGAATGCCGCTTGTCATGCAAGAAAAAAACCCAACGCTCGCAAGCCACCGCAACCAGCCTCAATCCGCTCCCTGACCGCCGCTCACTCGGGCTTGCGAAACCGCAGCAGATAGTTTTCTTCGAAGGCCGGCACCTCGACCTCCTCGACAAACTCAAAGCCTGCCTGCTCGATCTCCGCCCGCACCTGCTCTTTGCCAGCCCGCACATGCGTCAGCAGCCAGTCGCGGGATGTGCCCGGAATCCGCTCAAAATCAATCACCACCAGCTGCCCCCCCGGGGCGAGGCCCTCACGAATCGAGTCGAGCATCTCGCCATACAGCTCGAAGTGGTGGTAGGTGTCGCAGATGAACACGTGGTCGACGCTCTCGGGCGACAGCGAGGCCGACCGCTCCGTCGAGGGCACCACCCGCACGTTCTCCAGG
>CALCGM010000302.1 GCA_937900985.1 uncultured Planctomycetaceae bacterium
AAGCGAATACACACGCAAGCGGGACGGGTCCTCGGGCCGCGAAGCGGCCTCGGCTCTGCCGAGGTGCCTCCGGCACCCGAAGACCCGTCCCGTTCAATCCGACTCCGGCACCCGAAGACCCGTCCCGCTTGCTCAGCGAATGGCCCGCCTGGGGGTGTTGAAATGCGGGATCTGGCGAACGTATTCTTCATGAGGTGACTCTGCCGATTGTGCGGGCATCGGCTGTTTCGCAGCCTCCGGCCTGCTCCCTCCGTGACTCAAGCCTTCCTGAAAGGACGCCATGAAACTCTCCGCGTTGCTTGCTGCTGCCCTGCTCTGCTCGGGCCTCGTCTCCTTTTCGGTCGTTGATGCTGCCTCCTCAGCAGAAGCTGGCCTTCGCCACCATCGCCGCAGCTGCTGCGACCCCTGCTGCACCGAGCCGTGCTGCACGCCCTGCCCGCCGCCTCCGGTTGAGGTTTCGCTGTGCGTGGTCGACCCCTGCACCGGCTGCGCCCAGGAAGTGTGCGTGACCGTGCCGGCAGAGTGTGCCTGCGAAGCTCCCTGCCTGGCGAGCTGCCGGCCCGGCTGCTTCGGCCGCACGATCCTCACCTACCGCTGGGCCTGCTGCGACCACTGCGTCGACGTGGTGCTCACCAAGCACGGCCGCGCGATCGTTCGCGACTGAGCGACCGCAGCATTCACAGCAAAAACAAGGCCGCGGCCCACCATCGGGCCGCGGCCTTTGTTTCTCAGCCCCTTCGTGTGCGCCGCGATCACCTGCTCTCGTCGCGGGGCTTTCGCCAGGCCCCCAGCGGCAGCACATCGGCCCGTGCCGCATAGTCATCCCAGGCCCGCGACAGTTGCTCGACCTTCTCGGGCAGGCGGGCAGCAAGGTCGTGCTGCTCGCTCCGGTCGGCTTCCATGTCGTAGAGCTCCCAGGGCGTGCCCGCCTTGGCCACCAGCTTCCAGCGGCCGTCTCGTACCGCGCGGTTGCCCTCATGCTCCCAGAAGAGAGGGCCGCTCCGCTCGATCGCTGCACCGCTGAAGGCGGGAGCAAGGCTCACGCCTTCAGCCGGCTTGATCGTGTGGCCGCCCCGCTCGCTCGGATAACTGGCCGCCGCCACATCGACGCAGGTCGCCATGATGTCGATCAGGTGGCCCGGTGTCTGCACCAGCTGCCCGCGCCGCTCGGCTGGAATCCCCGCCGGCCAGTGCACGATCAACGGCGTCGAGATACCGCCCTCGTGCACCCAGTGCTTGTACTCGCGAAACGGAGTGTTGCTCACGTTGGCCCAGCCCTCGCCGTAGCCGATGTAGGTATCCGCCCCTCCAGGCATGACCCCGTAGCCCTGTCGCATGGGATACCCGTCCCGCGTCTGCTTGGGGATCATGTCAAACTGCAGTTCATCAGCGGCCATCGGCGGAAGCGATGGCGATGCCGCCCGCGGGCCCGCGTTCTTGTTGTTTCCACGGCCCATTCCCTCAGCGCAGCCCCCGTTGTCTTGGAGGTAGAAGATCACGGTGTCGTCGAGCGTGTCCTGCCGACGCAGCTCCTCGACGATCCCGCCGATGCTGCGATCCATCGCGTCGACCATCGCGGCATACACCTCCATGCAGCGGATCTCGAAGTCCGGCTGCTTGACCGTCTCCCAGGCCACCGCCTGCGGGCTCATCGGCCAGGCCGCATCGATCAAGCCGAGCTCGCGGGCCTTGGCCAGCCGGGCCTCACGGATCGGTGCGAAGCCCTGGTCATACACCCCCTGGTAGCGGGCGATGTCGTCTTCGAGGGCATGCATCGGCCAGTGGGCCGCGGTGTAGGTGACATACATGAAGAAGGGGCGGTCGTCGCCTGAGGCGGCATGGTCGGCCAGGAAGCGGACCGCGTTGTCACCGATCGCATTGGTGTAGTAGTAGGTCTCGGGCTGATACTCCGGATCGGCAAGCGGTGAGATCAGCTCGTTGTCGCGGGTCAGCGAGTTGGGATCAAAGAAACTTCCCGCTCCGTGGATCGTGCCGTAGAAGCGATCGAAGCCACGCTGCAGCGGCCAGTTGTGCTTCTGCTGCGGCTCTTCGGGCCGCACTTTCTTCGTCACATGCCATTTGCCCACGGCATAGGTGGCGTAGTCGGCATCGTGAAGCACCTCAGCGATGGTCGCGGAGTTTTGGTTGAGGTCGCCGCGATAGCCGTCGTAGCCTCGGTCGTCCATCATGTGGCCGATGCCGGCCTGGTGCGGGTAGAGGCCGGTCAGCAGCGAGGCCCGCGTCGGGCAGCAGCGGGCGGTGTTGTAGAACTGCGTGAACCGCAGCCCGTCGGCCGCCAGGCTGTCGAGCACGGGGGTGCGAATCTCTCCTCCGTAGCAGCCGATGTCGGAGAAGCCCATGTCGTCGGCCATGATCACGATCACGTTGGGCCGCCGCTCTCGGCTGACGTTTGGCTCGTCGCCGGCCGCACCACGGCCGCCGATCACCACGGCTCCCACCATCATCACCGCGCGAAACCAGGCTCTCTGCATGGCACCTTCCCCCTGTTCTCCCAAGTCGGACTAGAATCGGAGAGTATTCCCGCTCGGCCCGCTGTTCGCCACCGCACGGGTCGCGGATCGGGCAGGGAGGGTGTGGGGGGCATTTTCAACGGGGTCATGGGAGGAGAACACGTCGTGTCTGCCTGGAAGCATGCTGATGGTCCTCGCCAGAGTCGCGGTGCTGCGTGCCCGCGGATGTGGTCCGCTGCGTTGGCTCTGACGCTGACGATGTGCGGAGCCGCCCCTGCGGCGGCCCAGGCTCCGGCAGGCGGCGTTGATGAAGACCCGTTCGCCTCGCACGTGCGGCCCTCCGACCCGCTTTCCCCGGCCGAAGAGCAGGCCGGCTTCACGCTCCCCCCCGGCTTCGTCGCCGAGCTGGTGGCGAGCGAGGAGACCATCGCCAAGCCGATGAACCTCGCCTTCGACGATTCCGGCCGGCTGTGGGTCAGCTGCTCGCTGGAATACCCTTACGCCGCGCCGCTCGACCAGCCCTCCCGCGACTTCATCAAGGTGTTTGAAGATCGGGATGGCGATGGCTCGCTGGAGACGGCCACCACGTTTGCCGACGGCCTCAACATTCCGATCGGCCTGGTGCCGGTCGCGGATGGGGTGATCTGCTACAGCATCCCCAACATCTGGCATCTCCGCGACACCGATGGCGACGGCCGAGCCGACGAGCGAACCGTGCTCTACGGGCCGATGGGCTGGCAGCGCGACACCCACGGCATGTGCAACGCCTTTCGGCAGGGGCCCGATGGCTGGATCTACGCCTGCCATGGCTTCAACAACGAAACGACTGTCAGCGGCAGCGATGGCCATGAGATCACCATGCAGTCGGGCAACACGTTCCGCTTCCGCCCCGACGGCAGCCGCATTGAGCACTACACCTGGGGCCAGGTGAATCCCTTCGGCATGGACTTCGACATCCACGGCGACCTGTTTACCGCCGACTGCCACACCAAGCCCGTCACGCTACTGCTGCCGGAAGGACGCTACGAGAGCTTCGGCAAGCCGCACGACGGCCTCGGCTTCGTGCCGGCGGTGATGGACCACCTCCACGGCTCGACTGCCATCGGCGGCATTGCAATCTACGACGACGTGCGGTTTCCCGAGGCCTACCGCGGTAGCAGTTTTGGCGGCAACGTGATGACCAGCCGGGTCAACCGCAACCGCCTCGAACACACCGGCTCCACGGTGCGGGCGGTCGCGGCCGACGACTTCCTGGCCGCGGCCGATCCCTGGTTTCGTCCCGTCGATCTGCGGATGGGGCCCGATGGGGCCCTCTACGTGGCCGACTTCTACAACCGCATCATCGGCCACTACGAAGTGCCGCTCGACCATCCCGGACGCGACCGCACCCGCGGCCGCATCTGGCGGATTCGCTATTCGGGCAGCGACGCCAAGCCGACGCCATCGCTGGCTGCAACGAGGCTCGACACGCTGACGACAGCAGATCTCGTCACAGCGCTCGCCGATTCCAACCGTCTGCGAAGGTCCCTCGCCGTTGAGCGACTCGCGGCAGCCACGACCCCCGACATCCCCGAGCGGCTCGCCGCCCTCTCGATCCAGGGATTCCGGAGCGACGAGGCGAGAATCGCAGCGAGCTGGTGCCGAGCCCGACGCGGTGAACTGACGGCCGCAGACCTCGCCAGCCTGGCGAGCGGGTCATCTTCTCTGCTTCGCGAGCACACGATGCGGATCGCGGGAGCCGGCCTGCTGCCCTCCACCGAGCCGCTCGTCGACGTGCTGATCACCGGGCTTGCCGACGACGCAGCTGAGGTGCGTCGGGCCGCCGCGATGGCGGTGGTGCAGCTGCCGCTGAATGAGTCGCTCGAGCCGGCCACGGTGCGGCTGGCGGACGCGCTGGTTCGCGCAGTTGGCGACACTGAGCCTGGTGATGTGCATCTGCTGCATGCCCTGCGGCTGGCGGTGCGAAGCTGCCTGCGGCAGGACGCGGTGCTGGCCGCAGTCGCCACCGTGGAGAGCGACGCCACGGTGTCGCGAAACCTGGCAGACGTCTGCCTGGGCCTGGAGTCGATGCAGGCGGCCGACGTGATCGTGCAGCATCTGCTGCGGCATGGCGAGACCGACAAGCCGCGGCTGCGAGCCTTTGTGGAGCATGCGGCAACGCGGGCTTCCGCTGAGGGGCTCGCCTCGCTCGCGGGCATCGTCCAGGAGCAGTTTGCTGGCAACCTGGCCTTCCAGCTCGATCTGCTGGAAGCCGCCAGGCGAGCCCTCGATCGACAGGGCAAGCAGCCCGCCGACGCTCTCCGCAACTGGGCAGACGCCACCGCCCGCCGGCTCTTGCAGCTCGATCGATCGGGCCGCCCGGCGGACCGCACGGTGCCGCTGTCTTGGACCGCCTCGCCGCTGCCCACCCGCAAGGGCGACAGCGAGCCCTGGCCTCTGCAGACCCGCTCCTCGGCCGACGGCACCGACGCCACCTTCCGCTCAAGCCTGCTGCGGGGTGAGCAGTGGCGGGGCCAGACCCGGTCTGAGCCGTTTGCCGTGGGCGAGTTGTTTTCCTTCTTTCTCGCGGGCCATGCAGGCTATCCCGACAAGCCCGCCCACACGAAAAACGCGGTGCGGCTGCGGGACGCCGAGAGCGACGAACTGCTTCGTGAGGCCTTTCCTCCCCGCAACGACACCGCGCAGCAGGTGGTCTGGAACACGTCCGACCTCCTGGAGCGACGGGTGATTGTGGAGGTGGTCGATGGCGATCGGGGCGACGCCTACGCCTGGCTCGCGGTCGGCCGCTTCTCGGTCGATGCCCTCAATCCCTCGGCTGCCGACACCGAGCGGCAGGCGGCCGCTTCGCTGATCGCCGGGTATCGCCTCGCCGACCTGATCGCTCCCCTGGGCCTGCTGATCACCGAACTGCCCGCCACGACAGCCACCCGCATTGCCGCCGCAGACGCGGTCAACAGTTTTCAGCCCGACGCCCGGCTCGACGCGGTCACGCTCGCGTTCTCGATGCCGGCAGCCTCCGACGAGCAGCGGGAAGCACTCGGCCGACTGCTGGTGGAGCGGCAGGCCGCGGCCGCCGGCGATCTCGTCGGCGATCTGCTGCGTGTGGCCAGCACCGAGCAGCAGCGAGCGATGGCCGCACGGCTCGCGGCCGACCCGCAGGGCTGCGCGCTGCTCGCATCGGTCGTGGAGCAGGGCGTCTGCTCGCCGCAGCTGCTCACCGACCCGGCCGTGAGCACCAGGCTCGACGGGCTCCGCGACCCGGCCCTCCGCGATCGCCTCCACACGCTCGCTGCCGCGGCACCCCAGGTCGATGCGGTGCTTGCCCGCCTGATCGACGACCGCCGGCAGGACTACCGCGAGCATCCTGGCGACGCGACCGCCGGCGTGGCAATCTTCCGCAAGAACTGCGCGGCCTGCCATCAGGTCGCAGGCGAAGGGGCGAAAGTCGGCCCGCAGCTCGACGGCATCGGCAACCGCGGCCTCGATCGGGTGGCGGAAGACCTGCTCGATCCCAACCGCAACGTCGATGTCGCCTTCCGCACCACGACCTTTCTCACCGACGACGGCCGCGTGCTTTCGGGGCTCGTCGCCAGTGAAAACGACGATGCCGTCGTCTGCGTCGACCAGCAGGGAAAGGAGTTTGTCGTGGCCACCGACCGCATCGACGAGCGGAGGCAGTCGTCGCTCTCCCTGATGCCTGCCAACTTCCACGAAACGCTTTCCCCCGACGACATCCGCAGCCTGCTGGCGTATCTTCTCTCGCTGCGGCAGTGAGTGCGATACTTACAGCGTCTCGTTGGTGAATCGCTACCTTTGGCCGGCTCATCCGTTTCGATAAACACCGGATCACACGGGTGTCTGATCCTCGAACCTTCAAGTCCGCTCCCACTCCCAGCAGAACACGTTTCTTTTTATGCCACCCTGGCAGATCGGCATCATCGGTGGTGGGCCAGGCGGGCTGCTCACCGCTCGCATGCTTGAACATCAAGCGGCGGTTCCGCCATCGATCACCATCTTCGAGGCGAGCGACCGCCTCGGCGGGAAGGTGCTCACGCAGCGGTTTGAAACCCTGCCGGTGGCCTACGAGGTGGGCGCGGCAGAGTTCTACGACTACGCCGAGATCGACGAAGATCCCCTCAAGCAGCTCGTCGAGGATCTGGGGCTGCCGATTCAGGTGCTCGGCGGCTCATCGCTGATTCACGGCGACCGGCTGGTCGGCAATCTCGACGACGTCCGCGAGACGCTCGGCAGTGAGGCGGCTGCTGCGCTTGTCGACTTCCATCACCTCGGCCGCGACCGGCTCTCGCCGCGGGAGTTCTATGACGCCCTCCCGGTTCCGCAGCTCGATGGGCCTGTTGGCAGTTCCTTTGAGACGCTGCTCGCAGCCATTCCCTCCCCGGCCACTCGCCGCCATATCGAGCGGTTTATCCACAGCGACCTCGCCACCGAGCCGACCCACACCAGCCGTCGCTACGGGCTGGAAAACTACCTGATGAACGACCCGGCCTACATGCAGCTCTACTGCATCGCCGGAGGCAACGAGCAGCTGATCGCCGCCATCGCCTCGCGGCTGGCCGCTCGCATCCGTTTGCAGACGCCGGTGCTCTCCGTGGGCAGCGTTGCGGACGGCCGGCTTGCCATCGACGTCGCGGCAGGCAGTGGCCGCCAACAGCATCTGTTTGACGCGGTGGTGCTGGCGCTCCCCATCGAGCCGCTGCGGCAGCTCCAGTTTGGCGGCGAGCGGCTCCAGGCAGCGATGCAGCAGCACATCGCCCACCATGATCATCCGGCCCATTACCTCCGCGTCTCGATCCTCTTCGACAAGGCCTTCTGGCGGGGTCACTGGGACGACGCCTACTGCATGCTCGAGGGCTTCGACGGCTGCTGCCTCTACGACGAGTCGGCCCGTGATCCGGCTGAGGAGCATGGCGTTCTGGGCTGGCTGATCGGCGGCGAGTCAGCCATTGCCTGGAGCCAGCGGAGCGACGAGGCCGTTATCCAGACGGCCCTCGATGCCCTGCCTGCATGGCTCCGGGAGCCCGCCCAGCGGCATCGGCTCGAAGCCCGCGTGCATCGCTGGATCGGAGCGGTCAGTGCCCTGCCCGGTGGCTGGCAGCCGCTGCCGCTTGACCGTCGGCATCAGCCGGAGCCCACCGATCACGCCACGCTGTTCACCGTTGGCGACTACCTCTTTGATTCCACACTCAATGGCGTCCACGACTCGGCCGAGTATGTTGCCGACTGGCTCGCCAGCCTCATGCTCGAACGCCCAGGATCCACTGTATGACTGCCGATTCCTCGCCCGACTCCACTCCGGCTCCCGGGATTCCCGCAGGGGTTCCCGCCACCAGCCGCGTCGAGATGCTGCCGACCGCCGCAGGCAGCAGCCATGCCCTGCTGCTGGTGCCACGGACGGGCGACGAGAGCCCGGATGCCGCCGAGGTCCTCCACCGCTGGGTGGCCGAGACTCCAGTGAGCCGCCCCCGCCACCGGATCGAGCTGCCGATTCTGCTGCGGCTCTACAACGTCGATCTGGTGTGGTCGCCGTCGCGATCGGCGGCGTTTGCCTCCGAAGAGCGATGTGCGAGCATTCGCGAGGCCCTCACCGACTTCACAAACCTCGAGGCCGAGCTCACCGCGATCGAAGACGGCATCACCGCCGCCTGGCCCGCCTACGAGGCGGACCTTCCGTATGCCTACGGCTTCAGCGACGCCTCATTCTCGGTTCGCGACACGCTCCTGGCCCGGTACGGCACCGTGAAGTCGCTCCAGGGCAGGCTCGCCCGCCTCACCAAGCAGATCACCCAGCCGGCCCCGCAGCCCCCCACCCTTGCCGGCCAGATTGGCGAGCGGCTGCGTGAGCGGCTGCGGGTTGAAGAACGGGACGAGGCCGCCGATGGTGAGCTGGAGGTGCTCAGCGACCACTACGACGCCTGCGGCCAGCGGGCCAGCGACTTCATGATTGCCCGCCGCGAGAACATGCTCTCCTGGACGATCATCGTGCTGCTCGCCACCGAAACGCTGCTGTTTGCGATCGACCTGCTGTCGAATGCAGGAACCTGACCGCATGCGTCACCTGTCGATCGACATCCTCCGCACCGCCGCCATCTTCATGATGGTCTTGGTGCATTTCGTGGAAAACCTCTCGGCAACCTACGACACGCAGGATTCCGGCGGCCATCCGCTCACCCCGTGGTGGCTGCCCAGCGGCCTGGCCGCGCCGCTGTTCACGCTGCTGACGGGAGTGAGCTACGCGATCTGGCTGGGGGTGCAGCAGCGACGGGGCGTCTCAGAAGACGAGGTCAATCGTCGCACCGTCCGCCGTGGCCTGTTTCTGATCGGGCTTGGCTTCGCCTTCAACATCTTTGTGTGGCTGCCGGAAGACACCTTCAACTGGGATGTGCTCACGCTGATTGGCACGGCGATGCTCGCCTTCAGTTTCGTGCGACACCTGCCCATGCCCGTGCCCCTGCTGATCGTGGCTCTGCTGGCGGCCTTCGCCCCGCTCCTGCGAGCCACCACCGACTACCCGGCCTACTGGCAGAACTACCACTTCGACTACGACTTTACGCTCAGCGATGTCCTGCTGGGCTACCTGGTGGTCGGCTACTTCCCGGTCTTTCCCTGGCTGCTCTACCCGATCGTGGGCCTGCTCGTGGGCCGCGGGGTGTTTGCCGGCGTGGGCTCGCAGCCACCTGCTCTGACGTCGCGAGGGCTGATGGCTGCCAGCGGCGTCCTGGCGCTCGCGGCCGTGGCCTCGTCGCTGCTTGCGCCGCTGCAGACCGAGACGGCTTCCGTCGACTGGCGGCCCCCCGGCTGGACGATGTTTCCCGCGTCGACCACCTACATCCTGGGCACCGTGGCAGCCGGCATGCTGCTCCTCGGCTTGCTGCATCATCTCGTCGACGTGCCTGATGGCAGCGACGATCGCCGCGCCGCCCGTCTGCAGCTGCCTGCGAGCGTGACCGCGTTCTTCAATCGCACCAGCCGACACTCGCTCTCGATCTACCTGCTCCACCATGTGGCGCATCTCTGGCCGCTGTGGATCTATGGCGTGGCGAGCCAGGGCGAGCCCACAGCCCACTGGCAGGCGTTCATGCCCGCCTGGGCGTCTGCCGGCTTGGGGGTGGTGTTTTTTGCAGCCTGCGTGCCGCTGTTTGCATGGCTCGACCGACACGATCTGCCAACGGCCGAGTCGGTCATGCGATGGGTCTGCGACTGAGCGTTACAATCGCCCTCAACCGGTGGAGGTCCGAGCCACCACGCATTCACTCATGGGGATCAACGCATGACCGCTTCACGCCATCCGTGGGCTTCTTGGTTCGCTGTCTTGAGCATGCTGACGGCGGTGATGGCAGCGGAGGCCTCAGCAGCCGACTGGCCTGGCTGGCGAGGGCCCACCCGCGACGGCGTCGCTGCTGCGGGGGAAACCATGCCGCTGACCTGGTCAGACGACAACAACCTGATCTGGCAGGCGGCCGTCCCAGGCCGCGGCCACGGCTCCCCCTGTGTCTCCGGCAACGCGATCTATCTCGCCACCTGTGACGAGGGCGACGGCAGTCAGTCGGTGCTCGCCTTCGACCGCTCTTCGGGCAGTCTGCTCTGGCAGCAGCAGGTGCATGCCACCGGAGGCATGCGGAAAAACGAGCGGTCGACCGCCGCCTCCTCCACGCTCGCCTGCGACGGCCAGGCTGTCTACGTCGCCTTCCCAAACGCCGACCGTCTCGTCGCCACAGCCATCACCATCGATGGTCGCCAGCTCTGGCAGACCACGATCAGCGACTATGTGATTCACCAGGGCTACGGAGCCTCCCCGCTTCTCTACGCCGATACGGTGATCGTGGCGGCCGACAACAAGTCGGGCGGCGCCATCGCCGCTCTCAGCCGCAGCACAGGGGAGATCGTCTGGCGGGTGCCGCGGCCCACAACGCCCAACTATCCCTCGCCGATCGTGCACCGGCTCTTTGGCCGTGACCAGCTGATCATGACCGGCTGCGACAAGGTGGTCTCCTACGACCCAGCCAGCGGCGACGTCCTCTGGGAAATCGAGGGTGCAACAACGGAGTGTGTCACAACAACCGTCACCGACGGGCAGCGGGTCTACTCCTCAGGCGGCTACCCCCGCAACCATGTGGCCGCCATCCGGGCTGACGGCTCGGGCAGCATCGATTGGGACATCGGCCAGCGGCTCTACGTGCCCTCGATGATCTACCGCGACGGCCATCTCTATGCCGTGCTCGATGCGGGCATCGCCGTCTGCTGGAACGCGGCCACCGGTGAGGAGCAATGGAAGCAGCGGCTCGGCGGCACCTTCAGCAGCTCCCCTGTGCTGGTGGGCGACACGATCCTGGCCACGAGCGAAGCCGGCCTCTCCCATCTTTTCCGAGCCAGCCCCGATCGCTTCGAGAGCCTTGGTGAAAACTCGCTCGGCGATGAGGTGTTTGCCTCGCCCGCGGTCTGCGATGGCCGGATTTACTTCCGCGTGGCCGACTTTGAAGGCGACATTCGCCGGGAGCGGCTGGTGTGTGTCGGCGAGGGCTCCTGACCCTCTCGGCCCGAGGTTCCCCACCGCTCCACAGGTTGCCCAGCCCTCCACGCTGGCCTGGCAGCCGACACAACGTGGGCAAGCAGGCGAAGGCCTGGGTTCCCTGCTCATCCTCAGCGGATTGCCTGACGATGCTACCGATAATCTGCGGCAGTGGCGTGGTCCACGAAGGCCGCCTCACACGGGAACACGGCTTGCTATGGCTCGGCTCTGCAACCACCGCTGGACGCTCGCGGTGGCCGGTTGCCTGGCCGTCTGCCTCACGGCCTCATCGCTGAAGGCTCAGGCTCCGGCCGAATCTGACGTTGCGCCGGAAGAGGTCCGCGAGGCCTGGGAGCGGACCGACTATGGCAGCGGGCCAGATCGCCGGATCCACTTTCCGCGTCTGGAAGACCGCGACATCTTCACCTACGGCTGGATCGAGTATGGCATCGGTGCCAACAACTGGGGCGCCCCCTTCAACGGCCCCGTGACGATGGCCGACCGGGCCTGGCAGGGGCAGCTCAATCAGCTCTATGTCGTCACCGAACGGGAAGCCGACGGCAGCGAGGGGTTTGACTGGGGCGTTCGGGCCGACCTCCTCTTCGGCACCGACTCCTTCTACACGACGGCCCTGGGCTGGGACGCCTACAACCTTCAGCCCCTGGGCATCGAAAACATCGCCTCCTGGGATTTCTCCAAGGACTACGGCCTGGCGATGCCGCAGCTCTACGGCGACCTGGCCTACGAAAGCGTGAACCTCCGCTTCGGCCACTTCTACAGCATTCTCGGCTTCGAGCAGGTGCCGGCGATCGGCAACTTCTTCTACACACACTGCTTCTCAATGCAGTTCTCGCCGTTCACGTTCACCGGCTTCCTCGGCTCGTGGTCGCCCGATGATGGGATCACCATCTACAGCGGCGTGACCACCGGCTGGAACAACTTCTTCGACGGCCAGCCGATGACCGGCGACTTTGCCATCCTCAATCCCGGCTACCCGGGCGCGAGCAGCAACGCCAGCTATCTCGGCGGCATCGAGTTGGAGAGCAGCGACAAGAAGCAGAAGCTCGCCATCACGACCACCAGCGGCAACGAGGTGACCACCATCAGCCGCAACCCAGCCGACGGCTCGCTCGTGGGCAACCGTTCGCTGATCAGCACCGTCTACACCAACCGGCTCACCGACCGACTGATCTGGGTGTTTCAAAACGACAACGCCTGGCAGTTCAACGCCAACGTCGCTCCCGGCAACAGCGGCCAGCAGCCAGGCACCGCCCAGTGGTACTCCTTTGTGAACTATCTCTTCTGGGAGTTTACGCCCGAGTGGCAGGGTGCGGTGCGGCTGGAATACTTCCGCGACAACAACGGCTACATCGTCTCCGCCCCCTTGCGGAACGAAAGCCAGCTCGGCAATCCTGGCTACTGGACGGGGGGCTTTGCCGGCAACTTCTGGGAGCTGACCTTCGGCCTCAACTGGTATCCCACTGACAACCTGATGTTCCGCCCCGAGCTCCGCTACGACTGGTTCACCCCCAACAACGATGCGGTGCCCCTTCCTTACGGCAAGCCGCTCGGCCAGGGCATCGGCACCGGCGGCGATCAGTATGGCCAGTTCTACGCAGGCTGCGATGTCGTCTGGCAGTTCTAGTGCCACCATGGGCGGCCTTCCGACAAGCCGGCCGTGTCACGCCCCCGCAGCCGGCAAAAAGACCGCTCGCCGACCCACCCGTCCTGACAGGGTGTGGCGATGGCCGGCCAGCCCTCACGCCCATCACAGGGAAGGTGCTCATGAATGGTGAGCCGCTGACCGGCGTGGTGGGGTTTGTGCGGGTTGAGCCGGCTGACAGTCGGGCGGCGACGGGCGAGATCAGTGAGACCGACGGCACGTTCACGTTGACGTCGTTTGAACTGG
>CALCGM010000303.1 GCA_937900985.1 uncultured Planctomycetaceae bacterium
GCGTCTGGTCAGTCGATGAACTGAAACTCCGCGGTTGCCAGCACGGCCTGGGCCAGCCGCGCATGCCGGTCGAAACTGGTGTGAGCCTCCGTGGAGTCCTGTCCATCGCCGGTTGAGGAACCGGTGGAGGCCTCCGACGCCAGCCAGGCCATTGCCGTTGTCCGCTCGTCGTCGGTCGGGCTGCGGGAGAGGGCGGCCCGCCAGAGCTGTGTCACAAACGCGTCTTGATCGTGCTCGCCAGCCTCGGCCAGGGCCCGCTGGGAAAGCCGTCGGGAGGCCTCAATCACCAACGGGGAGTTGAGCACCGCCAGCGACTGCTGCGGCACCGTGGTCTGCGACCGCACATGCACGGCGGTGTCGGGGTTGGCGATGTCAAAGATCCGCAGCATGCCCGGCACGTCCTGCCGATCGAGGCGGGCGTAGAGTGATCGCACAGCGAGATTGTCGGCACTGAGCGGATCAACGCCCGGGCCGCCGCCGCGGCTGGGGTCGAGCGATCCGGCCGCCGTGGCGAGGCTGTCTCTCCAGGCCTCCCAGGCGAGCCGCCGACGGTTGGCCCTGGCGAAGAGCCGATTTTCAGGGTCGCTCTCACGCAGGTCGTCGCGGAGTCTGCTCGACTGCTGCCAGCAGCGGCTCATCACGATCTCGCGGTGCAGCCACCGCAGGCTCCAGTGTCCTTCGTGCACGAATCGCCAGGCCAGGTCATCGAGAAGGCTGGCGTGGGCAGGCGGCTCTCCCCGCAGCCCAAGGTCACCAGGCGTGTCGACAAAGCCACGGCCGAGATGATGCCGCCAGGCCCAGTCGACAATCAGTCGCGGCGTCAGGGGGTTGGAGGCTGCCGTGATCACCTCTGCCAGCTGGAGCCTGCCGCTGCTGCCCTCGGCGGCCTGCACGCCGCCCAGCACCGCGGGCACACGACGGGGAACGACGTCGCCTGGCCGGCCGGGATTGCCGCGAAGGAGCACACGGCTGTCGTGCACCGACGCATCGACGAGCACCATCGCCCGCGGAGGCCCCCCTGGAGCGGTCGCCTGATGTCGGGTGATGTCGCGGTTTCGCTTGCGGAGTTCGGTGCGTTCTTCTCGCCGAGCAACCCGCATCGCCTCCTCCGGCAACACCACCAGCGGCGCTCCAGGCACGGTGAGCGTTTGACGGATCGCCTCAAGCGCCGGCGTGTCGTCGCTGCTGCCCTCAGCGGCGGAAGCCCGCATCACGACACGGCCGTAGGCCTCCGCAAGAGCCCGAGGCGTGTTGGGCTGTGCGGAGAGCAGCTCGGCCTGAATCGCTTCGTTGATCGTGCCGCTCGCCGATCCCTGCTCCCAGGCTGTGAGCACGGCCTGCACCGACGCAGCAAAGGCATCGTCGTCGAGTGAACGCACCTGGGCCCACAGGCCCAGAATCGGATGGGCGTTGTCTGCTCCTGCAACTGTTCGCGTCAGCCGATCGATCAGCAGCTGCTGCAGCTCATAGCCGTCTTCCAAAACGGGCGTGCGGCCGCCGGCGGTGCGGGGCAGGGGGCGGGAGGTCTCGGCAAAATAGTCGGCGGCATGTGCGATCGCTTCACGAGTGGCCCGCTCGTAGACGGCGTGCGTGTGCTCCACGATCTTCTGCTCAAGCTCCGCCATCTTCGTCGCGAAGGCTTCCGCTTCCGGTCCTGGTGGCGGATCACCGATCACTGGAAGGTCTTCAGG
>CALCGM010000304.1 GCA_937900985.1 uncultured Planctomycetaceae bacterium
GCGGCACGCTGTCCATGCGGGCATCGGCGATTGCGGTCACCAGATTCAGGGCCCCCGGGCCGCTAGTAGCCATGCAAACGCCAGGTTTTCCCGTCGTTCGCGCGTAGCCCTGGGCCGCGAAGCCGCCTCCCTGCTCATGCCGCGGCAAGATCGTGCGAATCCGGTCGGCGTAGCGGGTGAGCGACTGATGCAGCGGCATGCTCGCTCCGCCCGGGTAGGCGAAAATCACCTCGACTCCATGCCGAACGAGCGACTCGACCACCGCGTCGGCGCCGAGGACGAACGTGTCGGACGTGCAGGGGCGATCAGCCGTGGCCATGGACAACTCTCCAAACAGGAAAAAAAGCGAACTTCGGATTCTACAATACCTGACTCTGCGAGATTAGGGGCGAAAGCGGGCTTTCGCAAGGTTGTTGACCGCCACTGCCGCCATCAGCCACGCTAGGCTCGAAGGGGTGCCGAGCTTGCCGTATGGGGGGGAGGGGTATTTCACTGGTATGCCACCGTTTTTTCTCGGCATACAGGTGTTTCCGCAAAGACAGGTCCTCCTGTGGGCGGGCGGCAAGAAGTGCCACATGGGAAAGGCTCCGGAGAACGTCGTGAGGGGACTTCATCGTAGCCTGCCGAGGATGGGTGCGCGACTCCTGCTGCTGCTGGCGTGTCCGCTGCTGCTGGCTGGCTGTGGACGTCAGCAGCCGTTTCCTTCACGGCCCATCACCCTGATCTGCCCATGGTCGGCTGGCGGCGGCACGGACCGGGTGTCGCGGCAGATGGCGATGCAGCTCGAGCGGCGGCTCGGCGTGCCTGTCAACGTGATCAACGCGACGGGGGGCTCGGGCGTGACAGGGCTGACCCGCGGGGCCCGCAGCCGGCCCGACGGCGCCACGCTGATGATGATGACGGTGGAGCTCTCGATGCTCCACTGGCGAGGGCTGACCACGATCACCCACGAGGATTTCGCGCCACTCTGTCTGCTCAACCGAGACGCAGCCGCGGTGTTTGTGCGAGGGGATGCTCCCTACGAATCGCTCGCATCGCTTGAGGCCGCCATCCGCGAGGCCGACGCGCCGCTGAAGGCGAGCGGCACGGCGCAGGGAGGGATTTGGCATGCGGCGGTCGCCGGCTGGCTCGATCGCTGCGGGCTGCCGGCCGACGCCGTCACCTGGGTGTCGCTCAACGGATCGGGCCCGTCGCTTCAGGAACTGATGGCCGGAGGCCTCGACCTCGTCTGCTGCTCGGTGGCGGAGGCCGATGCCCTGCGTGCGTCGCAGCGGGTGCGATGCCTGGGGGTGATGGCGGCCCAGCGGCTGCCCACCGCCCCTGAGATTCCCACCTTCCAGGAGCAGGGGGTCGACTGGGCGATGGCCGGCTGGCGTGGCCTCGGCGTGCCGGCGGACGTTCCGCCGGAGCGGCTAGCGATTCTTCGTGATGCGGTGGCCGCCGAGGCGACCAGCGACGAGTTTCGGGAGTTTTTGGCACTCGCGGGCTTTGACCACTCGTTTGAGCCCGCCGACACCTTTGCCGACACCCTCGCGGCACAGGACCGGCTCTTTGAGCGGGTGATGACCAGCGAGGCCCTCGGCGGGGTGGCGGCGGACGCCCAGGGAGGGCTCGTTTTTCCCGCCGCGATGGCGGTGCTGCTGCTGATCGCCGCGGGCACAGCGGTCGCGTTTCCTGGAGCATCCCCCGCGACGCAGCCGGCGACGGAGGCGGCCGTTGCCTGGACCTCGCGAGGTTTCCTCCATGCCCTGACGGTGGTGCTTGCTGTCGCGGGGTTTGTCGGGCTTGTCGATGTCGTGGGCTTCCTGGTGGCCGCCAGCGGGCTGCTGTGTGTCGTGCTGATTCGCTTTGGCACGCATCCCCTGAAAGCGGCCACGATTTCCCTGGTGGCCGCAGGAGCGGTGCAGCTGGTGTTTGGGATGCTGCTGCGGGTGCCGTTGCCGCGAGGGCTGTGGCTGGATGGCTGACTGCTGTTCCTGGTGTCGCGGGCTCCCGCGGAGCCCTCTTGAGTCTGTGAGCTGAACCGATGGCTGAGATCCTCACCGCTGCGGCGACCACCCTCACCGATCCCGTCGTGTGGGGCGTGGTGGTGGCGGCTGCGGTCTACGGCGTGGCGATTGGGAGCATGCCGGGGCTGACCGCGACGATGGGCGTGGCGCTGTTTGTGCCGGTGACGTTCTGGCTGCCACCGGTGCCGGCCTTGGCCGGGATTGCCACGATGGTGGCCTGTGCGATTTTTGCCGGTGACATCCCCACAACGTTGCTGCGGATTCCAGGCACGCCCGCCTCGGCAGCCTACGCCGCGGAAGCCCACGAACTCGCCCGTCGAGGCCAGGCCGGCAGGGCCTTGGGGACGGCCCTGATCGCCAGCATCACCGGCGGGCTGTTTGGAGCGGTGGTCTTGATGACGCTGGGGAGCCGTCTGGCCGGCATCGCCTCACTGTTTAGCGTGGCTGAGTATTTCTGGCTCTTCGCGCTCGGGCTGACTTGTGCGGTGCTGGTGGCCCCAGGCCGCATCAGCCTGGCGGTCGTGAGCCTCGCACTAGGGCTGCTCGTCTCGACAGTGGGATTGAGTGCGGTCCACGCGGAGCCGCGATTCACCTTCGGCATCCCAGAGCTGCTCGGTGGCGTGGGCTTCATTCCGGCGATGGTCGGCCTCTTCGGCATGTCGGAGGTGCTTCGCAACGCCCTGGTGTTGCCGGGGGAGGCCGGGAGCCCTGCGGAGGTGAGCGTGGCTGCCGCCCAGCATGCGGAGGCAGGCGACGCGGCTGTGCCGCGGATCTCCACGGCCCTTCAGCAGCTCGTCGCCCGGCCCGTTGCCTGGCTGCGGTCGGCGGTGATCGGCGTGTTTGTCGGCGGGCTTCCCGGGGCGGGGGCCGACATCGCCAGCTGGGTGGCTGCGGCGGCCTCACCATCCCGTCGCGACGACGACCTCGACCAGGCCAACATCAACCGGGTTGCCGATGCCTGCACCGCCAACTCCTCATCGCTAGCGGCCGCCTGGATTCCGGCGCTGGTCTTCGGCATCCCGGGCGACTCGGTGACCGCGATGGTGATCGGCGTGCTGGCCATGAAAAACCTCGACCCCGGGCCCGATGTCTTTGAGAAGCAGGCCTCGCTGGTGTATGGGCTCTACATCGCCTTCATGCTGGCCAACTTGGTGCTGCTCCCGGTGGGGCTTGTGGCCATCCGGGCGGCCGGCGTGGTGATGCGAACACCGCAGCGAATCCTCCTGCCGGTGATCGTGCTGCTGTGTGTCGTTGGCAGCTTTGCGATCAACGGAAGCCTGTTTGACGTGGGGCTGATGCTCGTCTTTGGGCTCGTCGGCCTGGCCTGCGACCGGCTCTCGATTCCCGTTGGGCCGATGGTGCTGGGGATCATCCTCGGTGGTCCGCTGGAAGAACGCTTTGTGCAGACCTGGATCGGGGGCAGGGGGAGCCTGTGGGCGTTTGTCGAGCGGCCGATGGCGGCCGTGCTGGCCCTGGTGGTCGCCGCCGCGTGGGCTGTGGCCATGGCGAGGATTGTCCGCCGCCGCTTTGCCACAGAATCGACGCACGGCTGACGCGGTTGTCTGCTGCCGGGCTTACTGCGGCCTGGCGTCTGCAGCGATGGCAAGCGCCAGGCTGGCGACGGTCGTGCTCATCGCCATCACGTGCATCTCGGAGAGACTCTCCTTGGCGTACACCGCAAGCAGGCCGACAGGTCGATCGCCAACGAGCAGCGGGTAGCCGACAAAACTCCTCACACCACGCTCAACAAGCCGGGCCAACGACGGGTCGTCAGCGGAACTGCTGAGAAACCGCTGGTGGGGCTGCCGCTGCTCGATGATCTCGTGCACGATCTGAGGGCTGGCCGACACGGCGTCGGGATTTGATGCAGCCAGCAGCCTCGCAGCGGACTCCGGACAGGCGTCGCACCGCCAGACCTCCATCGCCAGCAGGCCCAAGAGCGACACCCCCTCTTCCACGACGTTGCCGAGCCGTTCGGCGAGGCTGCCTGAGGCGGTTAGGAAGAGGCCTGCAGCGGCTGCAAACGCCGCGATCGTTTCCCGCTCCCGTTCCATGGTGGCTCGCAGCTCCGCGGCGGCCATCCGATCGCTGATGTCACGAGCGACCGCGTAGACGGCCGACTCCTCAGCGACGGCACGAGCATTCCACTCCAGCCAGACATACCGACCGTCGGCATGCCGGTAGCGGTTGACGAACT
>CALCGM010000305.1 GCA_937900985.1 uncultured Planctomycetaceae bacterium
CGTGATGCTCGCCATCGCCGGTGGCATCGGAGCGATCGCCGCCCGCCGCCGCCGCGCCGCGGCGTGAGGTGTGGACTGAGCATCCGCCGTTGAGGGATTGCGGTGATCGGCAGGTCTGCTTGAGGTGCTGGTTTCCGGGCATTTTCCTTGCGCGGTCATCCGCGAGTATGCTCATGGCGAGATAATCTCTTTGCCGCAGCCCGCGCGTCGGGGCCGCACCGTCTCGCAGAACGTAACGATGAGTGAAGCCCGCGAAGGAGCTTCGCGTGCATTGTTCGCGAAATGACCATGATCTCGCCCCGCCGCCCACTCTTTGAGAAGCCCGATGCCGACATGGTGCGGGTGCTTGCCGGCACGAGCGAGGTAGCCCGGCTCCAAGCCGCATGTCGGATGTGGATCGCTGCTCGTGCCATCGTGCGAGCTTCGGTTGCGGCAGATCATGCTGACTGGCCGGCGGACCAGATCGATCGCGATGTGGCCAACCGCATGAGTCATGGAATCATCCGTCGTGTCTGCAGCTGAACTCAACCCGTTTCAGTTGCTCCAGCGTGTGGCGGCGTTTTTGGAGACGCATGGCATCGCGTATCGAGTCGTGGGGTCGCTTGCCAGCATGGCGTACGGGGAACCTCGCTTCACGAACGACATCGACATTCTCGTGGACGTTCGCTTGGAGCACCGCGATCTGCTGATGGCCGCGTTTCCGCCTCCCGACCACTATCTGGCCGAATCGGCAATCCGCTCCGCGATTGAGCGTCACGGGCAGTTCAACATCATTCACATTCCGTCTGGTCTCGTATCGTGATGCCGATGAAGTCGGACAGTGCCTTGTCTTTAACGCCTGTGGAAACGATTTTCGTCTGGTGTGTCGCGTGACCTATGCCAACCGCTGGACGGATGGAACGTTGCTCGTGAAACACTTTCTCACGCATGCCCAGTATGACAAGAAAAAGTGCTGCAAGGACTGCATCCCGTCGGAGAGAGATGCATGAGCGCGGCCACCGAATATCGTGATCTTCTTATCGAGTTTGTGCCGCGTCCGCTGCATTCTGACGCTGATTATCGACGCGCTGTCAGGCAGTTGGAGCAACTCATGGAGCCTCACTCCAGCACGGCTCGCCGTCAACTGATCGAGGTTCTTGCGACACTCATCGAGCGGTATGAATCGCGAGATTACCCCTCGCCGGATCACGATCCCGTCGACATGTTGAAGAGTTTGCTCAAAACACGTGAGGTCTCTCCCGCGGGGCTTGCCAAAGCGACCGGGATTCCGCCTTCAACGATCAGCAACATCCTTGCCCGTCGGCGGGGTGTCAGCAAAGCGAACGCCGTTGTGCTCGGGGAATATTTCGGCGTGTCGGCCGCGGTGTTCTTGTAGCGACCCGAGGGAGAGGAGCCCGGCATCGGAGCGAGCGCCGCTCAACGTTATCTTGAGAGCCCATCACGCAGGGCGAATGACGAGTGGCTGGAGAGATAGCACGCATGCATGAAGGAACCCGGGGGCTCTGCGGGGATCCTCACTGTGTCGCACCAGCGGCGGCACCGGAACGGGTGGCTTCGATGGCGGCAAGCGCGTGGACGGTAGCGAGAGCTCGGCTGTGCGATATGGCGGCAGCGGTGGCGGTGGAGCCGGAAGCATCGGACTCAATGCGACCCACGACGGCGATACAACCGTGACCGCCGGCAACGGCGGGGCCGGCGTGACCACGAGCATTCGCGGCACCAGCCAGGCGTTTGGCGGTGGTGCCCTGGCATGCGCGTGAGTGGATTGCCAAAGCCGAAGCGGATTTTTTTGAGCGCCCAAAGGGAGTATCGCGCGAGGAATTATCCGAACGACGATGCAGCGTGTTTTTTCTTCCAGCAGTGCATCGAGAAGTACTTGAAATCCCGCCTCGCTGAAGCCGGGCAGCGGCCGTTCCCTCGGCTCAGCCGGGGCCGCCTCGCGGTCCCGGGGCCGGTCCCGTTCTCACCTGCCCCTCCTCTGCCTGTCGTGACGCGGCTGTGGAGCGAATCGCTCCACCGTCACTCTCAATGAAGAGGGTTCCAGACCTTCTCGAAGCCCAAGCCTCTGAAGTCCTTCAGGTTTGCCGTGGCAAACCGCCTGACACCGTAATGTCGCAGAGTGAGACCGAGACGGAGGTCGTAGATGCGGCGTGATGACTTGGCTGATCGTGCGGCGTTCCAGACTTTTTCCATCAGTCCGGGGCCAGGGTAGTCGAGCACTATCCAGGCAGGGTTTCTGCGAAGATTATCGATGATGTCCACGGCTGCTGCCGCAGAGAGCGGCCTCGCGGAGAGCACCGCGTTGCGTAAGAGCGTGTAGGTTTCGACCAAAACGAGTTCGCAAACGGCGAAGGAATCGTCGTCGATTCGAGCCTCCAGCCAGGCTCGTGCAACGGCATGCTGTGGATGCGATGCCTCAAGGGCCGGGAAAAGGATGTTCGTGTCGCACGCCAGCATGAAGGTCGCCTTACTTCGGTGAGTGCTCCAGCAAGGCAGCTGTTGTCGATCCGAGATTGGCCTGCACCCGCCATTCAGGATCGGCAAACGGATCAGCTCGCAGCTGGGTGTTTGCCGGTGGCTCGAGCTGCCAAGGCACCAGATTGTGCTCGGTGCCGGGCGATCGTACTGCGAGCAGGAGCTCAGCAGCCCGCCGCAACGTCTCCGCGAGCGACCATTCCTGAGATTCCGCCAGGCGTTTCACACGGCGATACAGATCGTCGGGGATTTGAATCTGTGTTTTGATCATGGTGCCGTTACACATCCATCGAAATGATGCATGGCTTCCATTAAAATAGTGGCACGGTGATTGGGAAGCAAGAAAGGTCCCTCGTTCGAGACGGCCTTCCAGGCATCCCCTGAGAGAGTGTCGTCGCGCGCGGCTATGGAGCGAATCGCTCCACTTCAGGGCCAAATTAGTCGCGGCGCGTTATACGTTTTGCCCCACCTGGTGGAGCGATTTGCGCCACCCCTTACGTGGGGTGGGTGCGAACGCTCGATTTTTCTTCGCAGGCGGTTGGGCCTTTCCATCGTGCGCGACGCGGTTTCGGGCCTGTCGTTCGTCTGGAGAGACGGCGCAGCGGCGTTTTGTGGCGCGGGATTTGCGTGTTCTTCCGGTCATCGCGGTGGCCCGGAGCCCGCGACACCGTCAGGCCGGGCCGACCCGGCCTGACACGAGACCCCGACCCAAGCCGATCAGACACCGCCGCCATGACGACCTTCGCCACCGCCCGTCGCCTCGCCTCTTCCTTTGTCGCCGCTGCAGCCACGGCCGCCGCCGCTCTCCTCGCGACTGCTGCCAACGCCCAGACCACGACCACGCTCGGCGCCAGCTACACGACCACGGCAATGGAGTCCTCCGCCGCGCTCTCCACGACCGGCGGGCTCACGCTCAACCTCGGCCTCGGCTTTGAGTACCTGATCGTCGGTGGCGGCGGCGGTGGCGGCGGCAACATCGGCGGCGGCGGCGGGGCCGGCGGCGTGCTCACGAACGTCGGCGGCACCGCCCCTGCGGCCGTGGTCAGCGGCGGCACGGCCGCCGTGACCGTCGGCAGTGGCGGAGCCGGCGGCAGCATCAACAATCGTGGCACTTCGGGTGGGTCATCGGCGGTGTTCAGTGTCACAGCTGCAGGCGGCGGCGGCGGTGGCTTTTACAACGCGAATGGTGGGACCAGTCAAACGGGCCTGAACGGAGCATCGGGCGGTGGCGGGAGCCCGTCGAACTCCGGCGGTGCGGGCGGCGGGTCTGCCACTGGCGGTGGACTTGGGAACAGCGGTGGCAGCGGAGTCAACACGGGTGCCAACGGCTATCGTGCCGGCGGCGGCGGCGGAGCCGGCTCGGTGGGGGCGCCGGCCAGCAGCACCGTGAAGGGGGATGGTGGCACGGGCTTCGCGTCGTCGATCACCGACGCTTCCACCCTCACCCTCTACGCCGCAGGCGGCGGCGGGGGCACCGACAGAGGCGACAATCAAGGCACAGGCGGCTCCGGGATTGGCGGCAATGGCGGCAGTGCCACGAGCCTGGCCGCGACTGCCGGAACTGCCAACACCGGCAGTGGCGGAGGCGGGGGCGGGTACAACGGCGGGGTTGGGGCCGTTGCAGGCGGAGCCGGCGGCTCTGGCGTCGTGATCGTCCGCTACCGCAGCGCTTCCTCGCTCACCAGCGGCGGCGACACTTCAGGCTCTTACAACGACGGCAGCGATGACTGGCAATACGAGCAGTTCACAAGTAGCGGCACGCTGGGCGTCACGGTCACCGACCCGTCCAACCTGCTCGCCACCCAAACCGGCGTGATTTCAGGCTCCGGCAGCCTCACCTACAGCGGCCCGGGCACGCTCAGGCTCACCGCGGCCAACACGTTCACCGGCAACACCCGCGTGGCCGGTGGCACCCTCGCCCTGGCGAACGTCCTGGCCCTACAAAACTCTGTGCTCGATCTGGCCACCGCCGATGCCGGCACGGTGGCCTTCACCGTCCCCGGCAGCAACACCTACACCCTCAAGGGCCTCTCGGGCAGCCGAGCCCTCGACATCGGCGGCAACGCCCTCTCGCTCGGCGGCACCGCCACGACCTCGAGCTACTCGGGCGACCTCTCCGGAACCGGCGGCAGCCTCACCAAGACCGGCACCGGCACCCTCACCCTCTCCGGCACCAGCAGCTACTCCGGCGGCACCACCATCGAGGCCGACGGCGGCATCCTCGTCGCGGGGTCGGCGACGGCCTTCGGCACCGGCACCGTTTCGGTCAACGGCACGAACGCCACGCCGAGCATGCTCGACGTCAACGGCCAGACGCTCGCCAACGACATCACGATCCAGTTCAAGAACACCGGCGACTTGTCCGACACCGGCGTCCTCAAGAACACCAACACCGCCACGGCCGCCGTGCTCAACGGCGCCCTGTCGATCGGCGGAGAGAACTACGTCGGCGGCGATGGCGACATCACCATCAACGGCATCGTCGCCGGTGGCACCACGAGCTACTCCTTCTTCAAGCAGGGAGGCGGCACCTGGACCTTCGCCAACGAGGCCAACACCTTCGACGGCCTCTACTACCAGGTCGGCGGCGTGACGGAGGTCACCAAGCTCGCCAACGCCGGCCAGACCAGCTCGCTCGGCCAGGTGTCGGCCGGGCAGAACCGGTTCGTGTTTGGTTTCGGCGGTTCCACCGGTGGCACGCTCCGCTACATCGGCTCCGCGGCCAGCTCGACCGACAGGGCCTTCTCGCTCGACGGCACGTCCAACATCTTTGACATGTCGGGCACGACGGCCGGTGCCGACCTCGAGATCACGGGCGTCGTATCGGGCGGCGGCACGCTCACCAAGAGCGGCGTGCGGACCCTCACCCTCGCCGGCACCAACACCTACACCGGCAGCACCACGATCTCCGCCGGCACGCTGGAAATCACGGGCGTCCTGGGTAGCGGTTCCTACAGCAACAGTATCAGCAACGCGGGCTCGTTGGTCGTGAACTCAGCCTCCAACCAGACCCTCTCCGGGGCGATCAGCGGCGCGGGATCGCTGACGAAAGACAACACCGGCACCATCACCCTCTCCGGCAACAGCAGCTTCTCGGGAGGCGTGAACCTTGCACATGGCACGTTGACACTCGGCTCTGCCAACGCGATCGGCTCGAGCGGCACAATCTCCTTCGGCGGTGGCATCCTCCAATACTCAGGCTCCAACAACACCGACTACTCGAGCCGCTTCAGCACGGCCGCCAGCCAGCAGGTCCGGATCGACACCGCCGGTCGCGACGTGACCTTCGCCTCGAATCTCACGAGTACAGGCGGCACACTCGAGAAGCTTGGCACGGGCACCCTCACGCTCTCGGGCACCAACACCTACTCCGGCGGCACGAGCCTCGCCGCCGGCACGATTCTGGTGACCACGAACACGGCGCTCGGGAGCGGCAGCGTCACCTACGCCACTGCCGGGGCGACGCTGAACATTGCCAGTGATATCTCAAACGATCTCGCCGTCGATGCCAATGGCACGCTCGTCGCCGGGGCCACCAACGTCGAACTCTCCGGCAACCTCACCGGCTCGGGCACGCTCACCAAAACCGGCACCGGCACGCTCACGCTCTCGGGCTCGGCGAGCACCTTCACCGGCGACCTCGTGATCAGCGGCGGCTCCGGAGCCAACAGCATCGTCAAGGCGGGCAGTGCCAACGCCTTCGGCTCGGGCACCGTCACGATCCTCGGCGGCGGCAGCAACACCGGCAGCACCTTCGACTTGAACGGCTTCTCGCTCGACAACGGCCTCGTGATCGGCCAGGGCAACTCGGGCGTGGGCAGCCTCGGCGCCCTGCAGAACAACGGCCCGACGCCCGCCGTCCTCAATGGCCCGGTCTCCTCCGGCGGCGAGATCTACGTCGGCGGCAGCGGCAACATCACCTTCAACGGCGTCGTCAGCGGCGGCGTGAACCCCTCCAATGCCTACTCCTTCTACAAGGACGGCAGCAGCACCTGGACCTTTGCCAACACGGCCAACACCTTCGACGGCTTCTATTACCTCATCGACGGCGCGACCGAAGTGGCGAGCCTCGCCAACCTCAACGAGCCCAGCTCCCTCGGTCAGCCCACCGATGCCAACCGCAACCGGCTGGTCTTCGGCTTCAATGGCTCCGGCGGCGGCACGCTCCGCTTCAATGGCTCGGCAGCCAGCACGAGCGACCGCGTGTTCGTGATGGCCGGCTCGACCGCCTCGGCCGACAACACGATCGAGGCGGCCGGCACTTCCGCCGCCGCCACGCTCACCCTCACCGGTGGCCTCTCGGCCAACCGGGCCGCCAGCTACACCGCTCGCCTGGCCGGCGACAACGCGGGCATCAACGAGTATGCCGGCGTGATCGCTAACGGCTCGGGCACGGTGGCCTTGGAAAAGACCGGCACCACCACCTGGGCCCTGGGCGGCACCAATACCTACACCGGTGCCACGACGGTCTCGGCCGGCACGCTCAAGGTCGGCAACGGCAGCACCGCGGGCACGCTCGGCGGCGGGGCGGTGAGCGTGGCTGCCGGGGCAACCATGGCCTTCGACCGCACCGATGCCGGACTCGCCGTGGCCAACGTGATCTCCGGCAACGGCTCGGTCGTCCAGGCCGGCAGCGGCACAACCACGCTCTCGGGAGCCAACACCTTCACCGGCGGCACGACGATCTCGGCCGGCACGCTGGCCGTCTCGGCGATCGCCGACGCCGGCACGAGCAACCTCGGTACCTCCGGCACGCTCGCGCTCGCCGGCGGCACGCTCGAGTACACCGCCGCGGGCAACGCCACCACCGCCCGGCTGGTCGACATCTCGGCGGCCAACACGACCAGCGCGATCAGCGTCTCCG
>CALCGM010000306.1 GCA_937900985.1 uncultured Planctomycetaceae bacterium
GGTCGTGGCCGTCACCTCGCAGCTGATCAGCCGTCTTGCCGCCGCCTGATGCAGCTCCGCCACAGCGAGTCTCCGTGGCGACAGCGGTTCGGTTTCGGGCTTGCCTATACTCTGCTGGCAGAGTGTTTCCTGAAACCGGAGGTCAAGCGGTGCCGCGGAAGCGAACGAATCCTTTCAACGTCGTGCTCGGGATCGTGGGCATGCTTTTCACGGTCACAGCGATGAGCTACTGCGTGTTTGTGCTTCGCGGCGTGCAGGCCGCTGAGGCCAACGCCGCCAGCCCACCCGCAGCCTTCGAAAAGCTCATGGATGGCTACGGCACTGCGATCCTGGTCGCCCAGCTGGCTGCCCTGGCGGTCGCCACCGTGGGAGCGGTGGCTTTCGACAGCGCCGAGGGCCGCAAGGAAGTGGCTCGTCGTCAGGGAGCAAACGGCACGCCGAGAGATCGCGATGGATCAGCCGCGGTGCCGGCCGGGCCCACCAGTGATCACGGAAAGCCCACGCTGTGACCGCCTCCGCTGCCACCAGGATCGAGCGGCTGCGGGAGCAGATCCGCGAACACGATCGCCGCTACTACATCGAGGCGGCGCCCGTCGTCAGCGACCTCGACTACGACCGGCTGCTTGAGGAGCTGCGGCAGCTTGAAGCGGCGCATCCCGATCTGATCACGCCCGAGAGCCCCACGCAGCGGGTTGGCGATGCGGCCGTCGATGAGCTGACCTCGGTGCGGCATGTCCGCCCGATGCTCTCGATGGACAACACCTACTCCGAGGGCGACCTGGCCGCCTGGGCGGCCCGCACGGCCAAGCAGCTGGGGGGCGATGAGCCGATCGAGTGGGTGCTGGAGCTGAAGATCGACGGCGTGGCGGTGTCGCTGGCCTACGAGGATGGCCGGTTTGCCCAAGGGGCAACCCGAGGCAACGGCCAGGTGGGAGACGACATCACCCACACGCTGCGGACCGTGGGAGGCGTGCCGCTACAGCTGTCGCTTCCCTCGCCCCCTCCGCGGCTTGATGTCCGCGGCGAGGTCTACATGACCAACTCGGATCTCGTGCGGCTCAACGAGAAGCAGGCGGCCGAGGGGCTGCCGGCCTTTGCCAACACCCGCAACGTTGCCGCAGGCAGCATCCGCCTCCTCGACCCGAAGCTCGCTGCGGCCCGACCGTTGCGGTTTTTCTGCCACGGGCTCGGCGATGCCGGCGGCCTGCCGATCCATTCGCAGACCGATCTGTTTGCCTGGGCGGTTTCCGTGGGGCTTCCGGTCGCTCCCTGGTCGCAGGCGTTTCCCTCGATCGAGGCTTTGATCGAGCATGGCCGCGAACAGATCGAAGCCCTGCACGAGCTCGATTTCGAGGTCGATGGCTTCGTCGTCAAGGTCAACAGTTTCCAGCAGCAGCGGAGGCTCGGCAGCACGAGCAAGAGCCCCCGCTGGGCGATCGCCTGGAAGTTTGAGAAATACGAGGCGACCACCACGCTTGCACGGATTCGCGTGCAGGTTGGCCGCGGCGGCACGGTCACGCCCGTGGCCGATCTTGAGCCAGTGCAGCTGGCGGGCACCACCGTCAGCCGAGCAAGCCTCCACAACGCCGACGAGGTCGCCCGCAAGGATGTTCGCGTGGGTGATGTGCTCGTCGTGGAAAAGGCGGGCAAGGTGATTCCGCATGTCGTGCGAGTGGAGAAGCACCTCCGCACGAAGCGGCTGGTGAAGTGGTCTCCACCGACGGAGTGCCCGGAATGCCACACGCCGCTGGTGCGGGACCCCGAGGGCGTCTACATCCGCTGCCCCAACGTGCACTGCCCGGCACGGCAGCGGGAGCGGCTCAAGTTTTTTGCTTCCCGAGGTGCGATGGAGATCGAGGGACTGGGCGAAAAGCTGGTCGAGCAGCTCGTGGCGACCGGGCTTGTGCGCGACTACACCGACCTCTACCGGCTGACCAGCGATGACCTGCTGCCGCTGGAGCGAATGGGGCGAAAGTCCGCCGACAATCTGGTGAGCCAGATTGCCGCCAGCCGCGAGCGTGGCCTGCCGCGGGTGCTCAACGCCCTGGCGATTCCCCACGTCGGCCCCCGCGTCGCCACCATTCTTGCTGAGGAGTTTGGCTCGATCGCGGCGATCCGCGACGCCAGCCAGGAGACGCTCTCTGCCGTGACCGAGATTGGCCCGGTGATCGCCGAGAGCGTCCGCTCGTGGCTCACGAGCGACTACGGCCTGCAGGTGGTGGATGGCCTACAGGCAGCCGGTGTGCAGATGGAGATGCCCGCCGGCCACCGAGCCCGCCGCGATGGCCCTTTGGCCGGCAAGACGCTGGTGGTGACAGGAACGCTCGAGGGCTACACGCGGCAGGAGGCCGAAGAGGCGATCCGCTCGGCCGGCGGCCGGGCCTCGTCGAGCGTGTCGAAGAAGACCGACTATGTCGTGGCGGGGGCCGAGGCCGGCAGCAAGCGGGCCAAAGCCGAAAAACTGGGTGTGCCGATCCTCGATGAGGCTGGCTTCCGAGAACTCCTCGAAGGCTGAGGCAGCGACGAGACTTTTGCCGCCTGCCGAGCCGGACCACAGCACACGGTCTTCCACCCTCTTCTCGTTATTGACTGCGCAAGCGGGACGGGTCTTCGGGTGCCACAGGCACCTCGGCTTCGCCGAGGCCGCTTTGCGGCCCGAGGCCCCGTCCCGTTTCCTGCCCTATCCTGGCCCTGCGACGAGACTTTTGCCGCCTGCCGAGCCGGACCACCTGCACACGGTCTCCGGAGCCCAGGCGAGGCCGAGCGTGGCCATTCCGCAGCCCCAGGCAAGGTCGCCGGAAAGCCAGCCGATCAGCGGCCAGGCCACGATGCCCAGGGCCACCAGGCTGCCGCGGAGACCAGCCACCCACACGCCTGCGGCAAAAGCGATCTCAAAGAGCGTGATCGCATGGGTCAGCAGATTCGTGAGGTAGTCGGAGGCTGCCATCGCCGCCATCAGGCTCGCGGGGGTGTGCTCGCGGCCGCTGAGAAGCCACCAGGCGGCCGTGCCATCCCACCAGATGTCGCCCTTGAGCTGCGCGAGAACCGCCGCAATCGTGATGCCCGAAGCGTGCACCCCAAGCAGCGACAGCGCCAGCCGGTTGCGGACCGACGGGCCAGGCGGCGTGGTGCCGCGAGCCCGCCTGAGCCGAGCATCGAGGGAGAGGTGGTCGCCGCTGCGACCGATCACCAGGCACCACAGCAGGATCGCCAGCACGTCGTCGGCCGGGCCAATCAGCATCGGGCCGCGATGGAGAATCGACACCCAGAGCACCGCGGCGAGCGGGGCGGCGATGGGAGTGCCCAGGCCGACAAGCAGCGAGGCAAACGCGGCGAAGCCAAGCCCGTAGACCGCCCACAACGAGGCGGCCGTCGTGGCCGCGTCAAACAGCGACACGCCATAGGCTCTTCGCCACGTGGCCATCACCTCGGGCGAAACAACCCCGTCTGGCCCGAACCACCGCTGCAGATCAGCGGCATAACTCGACCAGAGCACCAGCCCCAGGACGGCCGTCAGAATCCTGATCACCGCCAGCGGGCGACCGTCGGCGGGAAGAAACCAGAACGCATTCCAGGAGGTGCCGAACTGCTGAGAAAACGAGACCGGCTCGACGGTGGGTTGGCTGTTCACGGCGTGCCTCCTTGGTCGCTCGCAGGCGACACCACCGGCGCGACATCCCGCTGCTCTTCAACAGGCAGCAGCTGCACACTGCCAGCCACCCGCCTCACCCGGGCCACCGTCGCCTGCTCAAGGGCAGGCTCTGCGGCTGCGTCGAACGTCGACCTTTCCGGCATGGCAAACCGCAGGCAGCGGACGCGGAGATCCTCGGAGCCAAGCTGGTCAAACAGGCTTTCCGCCATCGCCGTGGGGAGCAGGCCGGCCACCTCTTCAGGAACGATCTCCGGCTCGAGCCAGCCTGCCAGCGTCCGCCAGCGATTGGCGGCGATGCCGGACGACCCCGCCGCCGGGAAGCGGATCGCCTGCGCCTCAGCGGTGGCGTCCCAGGGCTCCACGACGATCACGTGATCCGCATCGTCCAGCTGGCCGTAGGTCAGCCGGTAGTCAAACCCGAGGTCGAGCCAGAGAGGCACCATCCAGGGGGAAAACAGCCTCGACTTCACCGTGCTGACAAGCAGCGACGCCCCACTCCCGGAGTTGCCGGCGACCGTGAGCGCACAGCCGAGCAGGTAGAGGGCCAGAAAGAGGCTCACGAAGCCGCGAACGGTCTCGCTCGGCAGTCCCGCCTGCGGCGATTTCGGGTCGCTTTTTCCTGCTGACTGGGCTGACACAACGACTTCCGGATGCGAGTAGGACGGCTTCCAGGATGGGCTGCGTTGACACACCGCCAGCAGGCCGATAGTTTCCCGGTGAGGCTTCTGCTTCAACGATACTTCCGAAAACGCGAGGAGGCGCCCGCCTTCCTTGGAAGCTCTGGCTTCTCGCGGTTTTTTCAGGGGGATTAGCTCAGTTGGGAGAGCGTCTGGCTGGCAGCCAGAAGGTCAGGGGTTCGAGTCCCCTATCCTCCACTCGATTTCTCTTGCGGAGTTCACCTGGAGCTCCGCCAGGCTGCGAGCACGCAGGCCAAACCGCGGCTCTGGGGTGTCGATGCGGTGACGCGAGCCGAGCCTCCACAGACTGCCCGCGAGCCCGTTGCATGGCTCAACGGCCGTTTTCTCCCGGCCACGGCGCTGGCCCTTCCCGTCGGCGATGCGGGTTTTGTGCTCGGGGCGACCGTCACCGAGCAGCTGCGTAGCTTCCGCGGAAAACTCTTCCAGCCGGAGGCCCACGCCCGCAGGCTTGCGGAGTCGCTCGCAATCACCGGGATCGATCTCGCTGCGGTCTGCGGCCCTGACGGTCACGCCGCCGGCCTGACGGTCCCGCAGCTGTTTGAGGCAGCCGGCACCGTCGCCTCCCGCAACACAGCGGCCGGCCCCGACGGCGGCGATGTGGGCGTGGTGGTTTTCGTGACCCCAGGCGATCTTGCGGCCCAGCACGAGGGACACGGCGGATCGCCTCGCGCTGCGATTCACAGCTTTCCGCTCGCCTTTCGCCTCTGGCACACGGCCTACGAAACGGGGGTGGCCCTGCGGCGAGTGCGGGTGCGGCAGGTGCCCGACGACTGTTGGCCGGTGCGGCTGAAGTGCCGCAGCCGGATGCACTACTACCTCGCCGACCGTGAGGCCGCAGCCGCCGAGCCTGGCAGCCGTGCGATTCTCGAGGAATTCGACGGCACGATCTGCGAAACCTCCACAGCCAACGTGATCGCGGTTCACGACGGCGTGCTCAGCCCGCCGCCCCATGCCCTGGAAGGCGTGAGTCTGGCGTTTGCTCGCCAGCTGGCCAGCAAGGCTGGCCTGATCTGGCAGCCTCGGCCGCTCGTTGCGGCCGATCTGGCAACAGCCGACGAAATCCTGCTCTCCAGCACGCCCAGCTGCCTGCTCCCGGCCACCCGAGTTGACGGGCTGCCCGTGGGGACCGGAGCGCCCGGCCCGGTCTACCGGCGGCTGCTCGCGGCCTGGAGCGAGGCGGTCGGCCTCGACATCGCCTCCCAGGCCGTGCAGATGGCTCTCTCATCGGCGTGAACCGAGGCCTGCGGAGGGTGACGTTGCGGAAGGATCGAGCGGCTGGGACGATACCAGTCTCATGAGTGCCACCGCCCCCCACGCTATTGCAAACGAGCCGCCGCTGCGGCGAACCCACGTGCGGTATCACGTGGAGCACACCACGACCTACACGTATTCCGAGCCGGTTCCGGTCTGCCACAACGAGATTCACCTCGTGCCCAGGGCATTGCCGCGGCAGCGGGTTCTTGGGAATGCGATCACCGTGAAGCCCCAGGCGGCGTCGCTCTCCACGCATACCGATGCCTTTGGCAACACGGTGGGCTACTTCTCGATCCAGGAGGCCCACGAGCAGCTGACCGTCGCCAGCAGCAGCAGCGTGGAGGTGATCACGCCAGGTCCGTGGGAACTGCTGCCGACACGCAACTGGGAGCTGCTGCGGGACGACCTTGAGCGAGCCCCCGGGCCAGATGCCCTCCAGGCGAAGCAGTTTCGCTTCGAGTCGCCGCTCGTCCGCACACTCGAGCCCCTCGCCAACTGGGCAGCCGAGTCGTTTCCGACGGGCAGGCCGTGGACGGAGGCCGTGGTTGACCTGACACACCGGATCTTCCGCGACTTTGCCTACGATCCCACCGCCACCACGACGAGCACGCCGGTGGAAGAGGTCTTTCGCCTCAGACGGGGTGTCTGCCAAGACTTTGCCCACCTGCAGATCGCCTGCCTGAGGTCGCTCGGCCTGGCAGCCCGCTACGTCAGTGGCTACATCGCCAACACGCGACTGCCCGGCGAGCGCGAGCTGGTCGGAGCCGATGCCTCCCACGCCTGGCTTTCGGTGTGGGGAGGCGACGCTGGCTGGCTCGACCTCGATCCCACCAACGACTGCGTGCCGGGCAATCAGCATGTCACCCTCGGCTGGGGACGCGACTACGCCGATGTCTGCCCGATCAAAGGCGTGTACGTCGGAGGTGGCAGCCACAGCATGGACGTGGCGGTTCACGTCACAGCCCTCGACAGCGAATGGAACACCCCATGACCGACCAGGCCAGCGAGCCTCAGGCAACAGTTCCCCGCGGGCCACGCGGCTGGCTGCGGAGGCTCTACCTCTGGGTGCTCTCGTGGGCCGACTCGCCCTACGGCACAGCCGGGCTGGCTGGCATCTCGTTTGCGGAGAGCTCCTTCTTCCCGATTCCCCCGGATGTGCTGCAGATCGCCCTGTCGGTGTCGCGGCCGCAGCGGGCCTTTCTGTTTGCTGCGGTGTCGACGGTGGCGAGCGTTGCTGGAGGGGCGCTGGGCTGGGCGATCGGCTGGGGGCTCTGGCAGGCGACAAGCGGCTTCTTTTTCGACTGGATCCCGGGCTTCAGTGAAGAACATTTCGCCTACGTCGAGGAGCAGTATCAGGCCAACGCCGGCATCGCGATCTTCGCCGCGGCGTTCACGCCGATCCCCTTCAAGGTGTTCACGATTGCCGCTGGAGCCTGCTCTGTGCCGCTGACAACCCTGCTGCTGGCATCGACAGCCGGCCGGGGGCTTCGCTTCTTTCTGGTGGCCTGCGTGATGCGGATCTTCGGTGAACAGGCCAAGCGGATTCTCAATCGCAACCTTGAGCTGGTCACCCTGGTGCTCGGCGGCCTGATCGTGGCGGGCTTTGTTGCGATTCGCTACCTGCCGCGGCACTGACCCCTGCAGCCTTGTGCCCGGCATTTAGCCGGCCTGCTGTTCGACCTCGGTGAAGATCGCCTCAAACTCCTCGCGGGTGCGGCT
>CALCGM010000307.1 GCA_937900985.1 uncultured Planctomycetaceae bacterium
TTCGATTCAAACTGCTCCAGGTTGCCGTCGGAATCGATCCAGAGCTCACCGGTGGTGTCGAGGACGAGGGGCGTTTCGGCTGCCAGCGACGCTCCAGCGAGCTTCTTGACCCAGTCGGGGAGAAGCTCCTCAAGCGGGAGGTCGTCGAGCCGCAGCCGCGTCGTGATCATCCAGCCGTTGGCAGCGGGCTCCCGCGGCCGGCATTCGCTCAGTGCCCAGCCCACGACCTCGTCGTTCCAAAAGACCGTCCACGCCACCGGGGCATCACGGTCTTCCGGGATGAAATGCGTTGTCGGCGGGTCGCCCGTGAAGAGCAGCGGGGCAATCTTCTGGCTGACCAGCCAGCTGGTCGACACAGCCCAGAAAATGATCACAAGGGTTGCGATCCAGGGCCTTCGCAGCATCGCAGAGCATCCATGCGGCAGTTCAACGAGTCGCCTGGCAGCGGTGACGGTGGGACTGCTGCCTGCCTGCCGCATGGTACCCCCTCACCGCAGCGGCGGACAGCCTCAGGCAGTGGTCGGCCCGCGACGTGCTGCCTAAAACACGCAGGAATCACGCGATTGAGCAGAACATGTTTGGCAAATTGGCCTCGACGCGGTACGATACGCCGCGGCGAAGAGAGGGCTTTCTCCTTCGCTGGGAGGGAACCATCACCGAACGCATCTGGGATCGCTGCTTGCCTCGGCCGTGAGAAGTTGCTCTGGCAGTCGTTGGCAGGCAGGTGTGATTGCAGCTGCGAATCGAGTCATTGAGGCATCGAGCACGGAGGGTGGCATGGTACGGTCTCCAGTCTTTTTCCATCAGCACTGCCCGGTGTGCGGCCGCGTTGTCCGAGTTCGCGTTTCTTTGCTTGGCCGCCAGGTGTTTTGCCAGCACTGTCAGGGAAGTTTTGTGGCGAGCGACCCGTCGATGGCCGACGGTGAGCCGGCCGCTGCGGTGCCGGTCGTCGACGATCTGATCGAGCGTGCCAACGATCTGCTGGCTCGGGCTCGGTCATCCTCCGACGCTGAGCAGCCTGCTTCGGCAGTCGCTATGCCGGCAAGCACGGCATTCCGGTGACGTCCGCAAACGCATCCCAGTAGCCAGGGAAGGTCTTCCCCACGCAGGCCGGATCTTCGATGACCACGCCTGCGGTGCGGAGGCCCGCCAGCGAGAGGCTCATCGCCATGCGGTGGTCGTCGTAGGTGGAGAGTCGTGCCGCCTGGAGCGGAGCGGGAGTAATCCGCAGTCCGTCGTCGTGTTCGTCGATGCACCCGCCGAGTTTCCGAAGTTCGCGGGCAAGGTCACTGATCCGGTCGGTTTCCTTATCGCGGATGTGCCGCACGTTGCGAATGAGCGTGGGGCTTTCAGCGAAACAGGCGACCACGGCGAGCGTGGGAACGGTGTCGCTGATCGCGTTCATGTCGATCTCGATGCCGCGGGAGGCTCGGCCGCGAACCTCGATCGCGTCGGCATGCCAGCGGACTTCGCAGCCCATCTGGCCGAGGGCATCGGCAAAGCCGACATCCCCTTGGAGGCTCTCTCGGCCGAGGCCATCAATCCGCATGCTGCCGCCTGTGATGGCGGCCATTGCGAGAAAATAGCTGGCTGCCGAGGCGTCGGGCTCGATCGCGTAGTCGCGGCCACGGTAGCCCGAAGCCTGAATATCCCAAGTGTCTGGAGTGAGCGATGAACTGCCGCCAAAGGCGTGCATCACCCGGTCGGTCATCTCGAGGTAGGGCCACGAAACGAGTTCGCCGGCAAAGGAGATTCGCAGGCCGCCCGCCAGGCAGGGGCCGATCATCGCGAGGCCACTGGCAAACTGGCTGGAGATGTCGCCACGGACGGTGAGGCTGGCGGTGTCGGCTGTTGTCAGTGGCCCTCCGGCAATCGTGACGGGCGGGCACCGCCCGGGGCTTTCCGCGGAGGCCTGGAGGCCGAGCTGGGCGAGAGCGTCGAGCAGGTCACCGATCGGCCGCTGTCGCATGCGGGCTGTGCCGTCGAGCCGATAGGGGCCTGTGCCCAGGCCGCACAGCGCAGTGAGAAACCGCATTGTGGTTCCACTGGCGCGGCAGTCGATGGTTGCGGTGGCCGCGGGAAGCCTGCCGCCGCAGCCCTCGATCGTCATGCGGGCCGCTGGCCAGTCGGTCTCGACAGCGATCCCGAGCTGTGTGAGCCCGGCAGCCATCACGCGGGTGTCTTCACTGTCGAGCACGCCGCTGAGGTGGGTGGTGCCCGTGGCGGCGGCAGCCACGATGACAGCCCGGTTGGTGATGCTTTTGGAGCCGGGAGGCTGAAAGCGGCCCGTGATGGGATGAGGGATCGTGGGGATCAGGAAGGCGTCGGGCATCGGTGGCATGCTGGGCGAGGGTGGACGAACGCAGCGAAGCCGACATGGTAGCCTCCAGCAGCCTCCGAGGAGATCCCACACGCCCATGCACGATCCCCACCCGCCTCAGCCTGGCCCGCATCCGCCAGCGAAGGAGCTGGACGAACCCTTCGCGGCCTTGGGCCGCTACGACCTGACGATTCCGCCGTCGATCCGCTTCGGCTGGGGGCGGCTGCGGGAGCTTGCGGAGGTGATCGCGGCACTCGGCAGGCGCGCGGTGTTTGTGGTGGGTCGAAAGAGTTTTCCGGAGAGCGGCGCAGAGGCTGTGGTGGCGGAGATCCTGCCGCAGGCGGGGCTTGCGTGGGAGGTGGTGGCCCTTTCCTCCTCGGAGCCGACCGTGGCCGACACTGCCGCGGCAGCCAGCGAGCTTGCCGCGCGGGATCTTCACGGGGCCGTGGTGGTGGCTGTTGGCGGCGGAGCCACGATCGACCTTGCCAAGGCAGCGGCAGCCCTCGCAGCGAATGTCGACGCCGCCGATCCGCCTCAGGATCGCGACGCCTGGGAAGCCTTTGTCGTGGACCATCTCGAGGGCGTTGGCCGGGGGCTGCCGATCCGTCGCCCGCCACCGCCGCTGGTGGCCGTTCCCACGACGGCTGGCACCGGGGCAGAGGCCACCCGCAACGCGGTGATTTCGTGCCCGCGTCGTGGCTTTAAGAAGAGCCTCCGCAGCCCGTTGATGGTGCCGCAGGCGGTGCTGGTGGATCCGCAGCTGACGCTCTCGAGTCCTGCTTGCGTGGCGGCAGCGTCGGGGCTTGATGCGATCACGCAGCTGGTGGAGTCGTTTGTCAGCCGGCGTGCGACGCCGGTGACCCGTGCGATCGCCCAGTCGACCCTCGCCGATGCCCTGCGGGCGCTGCCGGTGGTTGTGGCGGCGGCAGCGACACCAGAGGCAGGGAGAGCCGTCAGCGAGGCCGAGCAGGCCGCCCGGGAAGCGATGAGCCATGCAGCGCTGCTCTCAGGGATTGCCCTTGCCAACTCGGGGCTGGGGATGGCGCATGGTGTGGCGGCGGCTCTCGGGATTGCCTGCGGGGCGTCGCATGGTGAGGCGTGTGCGGTGATGCTGCCGGCGTCGATTCGCGTCAATCTGAAGCAGGCTGCCTGTGACTATGCCACGCTGGAACGGCTGATGGGGGGGAACGCACCGCAGGATGACCTTGCTGCGGCCACCCGTTTTCTGGATCGCATTGAGCGGCTCTGTGATGTGGTGGGCGGGCCGCGGCGGCTCTCGGCGTTGGGGGTGGAGCCCTCGATGATCGCCTGGCTCGCCGAAAACTCAGGCGGCAACAGCATGCGGGGCAATCCCGTGGAGATGACCGCGGAGAGCCTGACGCCAGTTCTTGAAGCAATGCTGTAGCCGGAGCCGCGGCTCAGGGGGCGGCGATCACAGGATCGTCGAGAAGCGACAGTAGCCCGGCGGCCTCGGCTCCGCCGCCCGCCGCCACGTCCCAGGCCTGCCGTGCGGCAGCGAGGTCGGGCGGCTGCTTCGTGAACTCGTGGGCTCCGACGTAGAGCATGTTGGCGGGGCGATCGTCGAGCCAATCGCTGACGATGGCGTTGACAACCTGCGATGGAAGCTTGTCGCGGTCGAGCCGCTGGGTGGTGCCCTTGTAGAGGTAGACGAGCCGGTCTGGCGTGCTCTCCACGATGGCGAGCTTCCCTGAGTCGATGTCGTATTCGTTGCCGCTGGCGACATCGTCGAGGGCCTGCGTCTGCAGGTCTTCATAGCCACGGGCGTAGTGCAGCAGTTCTTTCCAGGCGGCCACACGCTCAGCAGCGGAGCTCTGGCCGGCCTTCGCGTCCGCTGCCTGCAAGGCCTGATCGGCTGCTGTGAAGTCGCCCGCCGTCATGGCGGCAAACGCTGCGGCAATCTCTTCGTCGACCGCTGGCAGTGGCGGCGGGACGGGCCGCGAAGCGGGAGGGGGTGGTGGCGGCGTGCGGGGAGGGCGAGCCCTCGGCGGAGGCGATGGCGGCGAGATGTCGTCATCGGGGCGGGCGTCGGCAGCCGCCGCGTCAGCCGCCGGGGGAGTGGCCGCCACGGCATCGGCCGGCGGAGAGGCCGCCGATGGGGCGTGCGACGCCGGGAGCTGCACCTGACGCCACAACACCCACAGCCCAAAGGCGGTCACGGCAATCGCCAGCACTCCCACGGCGGTGGCCGCCGGATTGCCACGAGACCGCCGTCGTCGCCTGGGGCGAACGGCAGGGACCACGGGCACGTTTTCAGGGATCCCGTGAGCGGCCGGAGGTGGCGCGGGTGGCCTGGGCGCTTGGCTGGCTGCCGGCTGACGCCGGGAAGCGGTGACTGGGTTTACGCGTCTGCCGGGCGGCGCGGGCATCCGCCGCCGTGGATCGGGGTTTTGGTGCGTTGACATCGGCAGGGGTTTCGCCACACTCCAGCAGCATGAGCGAGCCACCGCCCCACACGATGGCTTCCTTGCTCCGAGCATACCAAGACGACGTCATCCGTTTGGAGGCCTGCTGACCATCATGCGCCATGCACCTATCGACTCTCAGGTCTTCACCAGCCACCGAGACCGGCTGCGAGCTCTGCTGCCGCCGCATGCGGTTGTCATCGTGCATGCCGCCGACACCGTGCCGACCTCCGCCGATGGCGTGCGGCCGCTGCATCCCGCCCCCGATCTCTTCTATCTCACCGGCATCGAGCAGGAGGAGAGCGTGCTGGTGCTGGCTCCCGATGCCACCGAGCCGTCGCTCCGCGAGATGCTCTTCGTGCGGCAGCCGTCGGAGACGAAGGCGCTCTGGGATGGCCATTCCCACAGCAAAGACGAGGCGACCTCGATCTCGGGCATCGAGAAGATCCGCTGGATCGACGAGCTGCCTGGCGTGCTGCATCGGCTGATGTGCACGAGCGACTCGGTGTTTCTCAATGCCAACGAGCACGATCGTGCGGCGGTCGAGGTCGAGTCGCGGGATGAGCGGATGGGCCGCAGGCTGATGCAGCGGTATCCCCTGCACCGCTATGAGCGGCTGGCTCCGCTCCTGCATCGGCTGCGGGCGGTGAAGAGCCCCGTGGAGATCGAGCTGATCAAGCGAGCCTGTGCGATCACGAAAGACGGCTTTGAACGCGTGGCGCGGATGCTCAAGCCAGGTGTTGGCGAGCATGAGGTGGAGGCGGAGTATCTCCATGAGTTCACGCGGCAAAAGGCCAAGATGGCCTACACGCCGATCGTGGCGAGTGGCGGCCATGCCTGCGTCTTGCACTACATCGCCAATGATGGCGAGTGCCGGGATGGCGACCTGCTGCTGGTGGATGTGGGGGCGAGCTATGCAAACTACTGCGCCGATCTGACGCGGGTGCTGCCGGTGAACGGCCGCTTCAGCCCACGCCAGCGGGAGCTCTACGAAGCCGTGCGGCGGGTGCTCGTGTCGTCGATTGCCCGGGCCACGGTGGGCACGCTGCACCGCGATTGGACGCGGGCGGCGCGGGATCAGATGACCGAAGAGCTGCTCGAGCTGGGGATGATCACCGCTGAGGATGTCGCCAAGGCGACGGAGGAGAAGCCCGCCTGCTTCACGTTTTTCATGCATGGCCTCGGCCACTCGATGGGGCTTGATGTGCACGATGTGGTGCCCCGCGAGCAGCGGTTTGAGCCCGGCTGGGTGCTGACCGTGGAGCCGGGGCTCTATCTTCCCGAGGAAGGCATCGGGATTCGGCTTGAGAACGACATCCTCGTGACTGAAGATGGCCCGGTCGACCTGATGGCCGATATTCCGCTCGAGGCCGACGACATCGAGGCGCTGATGGCGTCGGGCCGCTGAGACATCGCTTCAACCCGGTGCTTCCGCCGGCCGCTTCCGCTGGTGCAGTCGCGGCGGTCGTGCCCGATGGAATCAGCGCGGGCTTGAGGCAGCCGCATCGCTCGCCGCGACCGCGGGCTCGCTCGCTGGTTTCGGCTGATTCTTCGGTGGCGGGATGACCGGTGGATGCGGCCCTGTGAGGTCGAGCCGAAACACCTTCAGGGGATCGCCGACTTGCGTGCGGAGAAACTGGGCAAAGGTGATGCCATCTTCCGGCCACTCTTTCGTGCCGGTCAGCTTGGCCCGAACCCATACCTCCTGAGAGCCCTCTACGGCGGGCAGGATGTCGAAGGGGGGGCGGCGATCAAAGCCGCGGTTCGGCCCGCGGGTGATCAGGTTCGTCCAGGTTTCTCCATCTGGCGAGACATCGAGAAAGGCCCAGGCTCCCGGGTCGTACGGGAATGGGTCGCCGGTGGTCCAGACGTCTGCGACGGCGGCCAGCGATGCGGCGTGGATCGGAAAGTCGACCGGAAACCGCATCACGATCGTCCCCTCCACACCGATTTCCGTGGGGCGAATGAAAATGTTGGGGGCTCTTGCTGTCTGCTCACGATACCACTCCAGTCCTTCGATCGAGACAACGTGGTCGTCCCAGCTCTCGTCCTCGAGGTTGAAGCGGAAGGTGGTGAAGGGGGGCATCGTCCACGTGACGGAGGTGACTCCCTCGTAACGCTGGCCGTCGGCATCGAGTGGGGCGGTTGCCGTCTCGATGAGCTTCAGTTCGTAGTCGCCCTCCTGGGCGTTGAGAGGGCCGAGGCCCTCGACGAACCACATCTTGTCGCGATCACCTGCCGACTTCAGCGTGACGCCCGTGAGTGCAACAGGCGCACCGTTTCGGCTGAGCTCGAAATTTGCTGTGGTGAGTGGAGCAGCAAGCGGTTCTTCGAAGTGAAGCTGAATCCACTCCAGTGGAGTTGTTCGACCACTGGTGACATTGGTGGTAATTCCCCCAGTAATGAGGCTGAGCGGTGCGGCTGACGGGGACGAGCGCGAGCCGCCTGCCGAGCTGTCAGTTCGCAAGGCGTTCTGGTTGACGGCTGCAATCGCGACGCCGACCACGGCGACCATCACAGCGGCTGCGATCGCCACGGGCCGCCGTTTCGCCTTTCGCAGGAGCCGCACGACCGGCCC
>CALCGM010000308.1 GCA_937900985.1 uncultured Planctomycetaceae bacterium
GCGAAGACAAAGCAGCCGCACACCGTTCGCAGGGCGGAGGATGCGGACAAGTGGCTGAGGAGCAGGAAGGCGGGGCAGCGGGGTGTGAGGACCATCGGCATCCTTGAGGCGGGCATGAGTGTCGGTGACAAAGCGGCGGGTTGGCGAACTGCCAGCTGCGGCCTGAGCTGTCGCCGATTGACGGCAGGGGGGCCAACCTCCTTAGAGTGTACTTACCGGAAGCGGCGGTGTCTTTCGGCGGGAACGGCCTGACCGTTCCCAGGGAACGCATCAGGAGGCTGGTCCCATCGCTGCTCGATCAAAACCCCCCACGCCAACGCAGCAGACACCCAGCGGGGCCAAGTCGAAGAAGAAGGGCTCGGCTGCCAGCGGCAAGGACACCTCGTCGGAACGCGTCATCTCGGAAAACCGCAAAGCCCGCCACGAGTATGAGATCCTCGAGACGCTCGAATGCGGGATCGCCCTGGTCGGCAGCGAGGTGAAGAGCCTGCGGTCTGGTCGGATTTCGCTCGACGAGGCCTACGGCCGCGTCGACAAGGGCGAGGTCTGGCTCGTGGGCTGCGACATCCCCGAATACGAAAAGGCCAACCAGCTCAACCATGTGCCCAAGCGGCGGAGAAAGCTCCTCCTGCACCGCCGCGAGATCGCCAAGTTTGCGGGGCACGCCTTCGACAAGGGGCTGACCCTCGTGCCGCTCAAGATGTACTTCTCTCGCGGGCGGGCCAAGCTGCTCCTCGGTGTGGGCCGCGGCCGCAAACTGCACGACAAGCGGCAGAAACTCAAATCGGACACCGCCAAGCGGGAAATCGACACCGCCCTGAAGTCGCGCCGCTAACTGTCCGTGCAAAAGCCATCCACGGCCTTGTCCCATTCAAGCAACGCCCCGAAAAGCCAAGTTTGGGGGGTCGCCGGTCGCCGCATCCTGTGGCGGCAGACCTGTTCCACAGTCTGCGAGCCATGGGCGGATGGTCCGCTCATCCTGCGGCCGAAGAAAAAAGGCCCGGCTGCACGCGGCAGCTCGGGCCTCAAAGACGATCGATGCACGGCTGAAAGACGCGGCTTTCAGACACTGCTCTCAGGCAACGGCCAGATGGCGTGCCTGCTGGGCTCACGCACCAACCAGCACCGACTCATCGCTCGGCGAATCGGTCTGGTCTTCTGGGTGCCACAGCGGCATGCCCCGCTGAATCCGCTCTGCCAGGATCTCCAGCTTCTCCTTGGAGCCTGCGGGGGCGTTTGTGGGAACGAACTCATCGGTGGTCTGCGGCTCAAAGTTCTCGTCGTGACCGTAGAGCTCGATGATTTCAAAAACGTTGCGGATTCGGGCCATTGCTCTGAAACAACTCCTTCATTCACCAAGGCATCCCCAGCACCCGTCGGGACGACAGAACAGACTGACGTCATTGGGCCCTGTTTTGATCGCGTTCATGCATGGTCCCTGCATGCCGTTTGACCTTCAGCCTCGCCAGCGTGAATGTGCTGGCAAGAAAAGTCGGGACCGGTACCACAAAACCACCTTGGGAGCTGCCGCCACCGAAGATCGAGGCGACGCATGCACCGAGGTCACTCAGGGCACCAAAACCGACGTTTCCCGCGGGCGAAGACGGCAGGAGCCGCAGCGGGAACGCTCAGGCGAACACGACCTTCACATTATGGAGGGCACGTTTTCTGAGTCAAACAATTTTCAGTTTTTCGTGAAGTTTTTTGGTGGGGTCGCTCGGGGTGAGCCCGGGGCTGTCCCTCCGGACGCTCACCTCGGCCATCCCTGGCCTCGGTTCGCTCGGACCTCACTACGCTCTCGCCCTCCGGGCTTCGCTTGTGAGCTACGCCGGAGGGGCAGCCCCGGGCTCACCCCTCGCTTGCGGTTTGAGGACGGCCT
>CALCGM010000309.1 GCA_937900985.1 uncultured Planctomycetaceae bacterium
GCCAGCTGATACTGCTTGATCCGCTGAAAACACTCGCCGAGTTCGAGGGCCACCATGCCCTTCCGTCGGGGGTCTTTGAGCACCTCCTGGAAGTGCCGGATCGCATCGGCAAACTGTCCCACCGCTTTGAGCCTCGTGGCGAGTTCGTACCGCCAGGAGATGTTTTCGGGATAGCGGGCTGCCCGGGCCGCGTAGATGTCGATCTCCTGCTTCAGCGCCCCGAGCTTGAGCTGTTCGAGCGTCTTTTTGTTGGCGTCGCTGGCGTCGTCGGCAAAGCGTTTTTCCGCCACATGCACCTGCTGCTTCGCCCAGCGGATCTGGCGGTCTTCGATCACCTCCTGCACCTTGACGTCGTTGCCGGAGGCTGCGAGCGCGTCGGCCAGGGCCTTCCTGGCCTCCTCGAGCTGCTGGTCTTTCTCCAGCAGGTCGGCCAGCTCCAGACGAGGCTCCACCTGCGTCGGATCGTCGTGAATCGCCTTCCGCAGCGCGGCCATCGGGTCGGCCGCGGCCTCACCAGCCGCCGCCGCGGCGGCAGGCTTCACCGTGGCCCGCATGCCGCTGGAGCGACCAGCGCCGATCGTCTTTTCGACCTGGAGCCGTGAAATCTCACGCTCGGCCTCCTCGCCGACGCCCTTGACGTCTTTCACCCGCACCCAGCAGGCGATCGCCTGATCGAAGTTGCCATGCTCGGCGGCAAACTTCGCGCACTGCCGATTCACCTCGACATCTTTGGGAACCGCATCGAGGGCGGCCTTGAGGTAGGCCCCCTGGGCCTCGTCGGCACCAAGGCTGCCAGCGACTTCCGCCATCGCCAGCAGGCAGTTGTGGTCGCTGGGGTTGCTCTTGAGGATGTCGATGCCCGCCTTGATCGCCTCCTGCTGCTTCCCAGCAGCACTCAGTTTGCGGACTTTCGCCCTCCCGCCGGCCGCGAAGACACCGGCCAAACCTCGGCTTTTTCCGCTATGCTTCTTGCGAAGCGTCCCCAGCAGGGCTTGGAGATAGATCACATTGCCGGGATCGCCGAGCACGCACAGGATGAACATCTCGATCGCGTAATCGATGTTCCTGTTGAGGTTGTGTTCGCCCCGTTGGAAGTTCTGCTGAAGCCGCTTCCGCTCGCCCTCCGAAAGCGGGCTGAGCCCGCCGGCGACAGGCTGCGAGGCAGCAGCGGCATTCCCTGAGCCGGCGTCTATCGGATCAGCGTCCCCTCGATCATCACCCATGTCCGGCCACCCCACTGCCAACGGTTTTCTTGAGCGTGCAGGCGTACTCTACCCGCCTGCCCATCACCCCTCAATTCGATCCGGCCTTCCGCAGAGTCCTCTTCCGCAATGAGCACCGAGCCCACCGCCTCGCAGCAGCACGACCATGCCCCCACGGGAGACCACACCAGGATGCCACAGCCATGTGTCTGGTTTGTGGGGGCCGGCCCGGGCGCGGCCGACCTGCTCACGGTACGGGCAATGCGGCTGCTTGAAACGGCCGATGCAGTGCTCTACGACATCCTCGTCCCTCCGCACCTTCTCGGCACGCTGCGGCCCGAAGTTGAGCAGATTCCGGTGTGCCGCGACGATCCGTCCACCGGCCGTCGCTTCGTCGACCCCGGCAGGGCCGTGGGCAGTCTGCTGGCGAAACTCGCCAGTGACGGACGTCGCGTGGTCCGGCTTAAGGGGGGCGATCCCTCGGTCTTTGCCCGTTTTGCCGAAGAGGTGCTGCCACTGCAGGAAGCGGGCATCCCCTATGAAATCGTGCCCGGCGTGACCGCCGCCACCGCAGCGGCCGCAGCGATTGCCGCCCCTCTCACCAGCCGAGCGGAGGCCGCACATGTCACGTTGATCACCGGGCATCGAGCCGTTGATAAAGGCCCTGAGGCCGCGTCTGACGACGATTTTGCCCGGCTGGCGGCCCTGCCGGGCACGCTGGTGGTCTACATGGGCCTGGAAAAGATTGGCTGCTGGACGGAGTCGCTGATCGCCGCAGGTCGCCGCGACGACACTCCGGTTGCGGTCATCAGCCGCTGCTCGTGGCCCGACGAACGTCGGTGCACGACCACGCTGGCAGACCTGCGAGACAACCCGCTCATCCGCTCGTGGCCCTCTCCAGCGGTGATCATCATCGGCGACGTGCTGGCATCGGGCGGGCCAACGGCAGCAGCGGCTCCAGCCCAGCAGCCGCTGGCAGGGCAGCGGGTGCTCGTCACCCGGCCGGCCGCGCAGGCCGCCGAGGTGCTCGGCCTGCTCGCCACGGCAGGGGCTCACGGCCTCTGCGTGCCCACCGTTGAGATTGTGCCGCCCCCCTCCTGGACCCCCCTCGACGAGGCGATCCAGCAGGCCTCCAGCTACGATTGGATCGTGTTTTCCAGCAGCAACGGCGTTGAGGCCTTCGCGGCACGGCTGGCCGCAGCAGGCGACGCGCGGCTGCTGGGAACCGCCCGCCTGGCTGCCGTCGGGCCGCGGACCGCCGACGCGCTCGCCGCCCACCGCCTCGCCTGCGACCTCGTGCCGGCCACCCACTCCGCCGCCGGCCTTGTGGACGCGGTGGCTGATGAGCCGCCGCAACGTCGATTCCTGCTGATCCAGGCCGATCGGGGCCGCGACACGCTGCAAAAAGAGCTCTCCGCCCGCGGGCACGACGTCTGCCGGGTCACGGCATACATCAGCCGCGACGTCTCCTCGCTGTCGGCAGCTTCGGAGGCCGTTGTGAGCCGGCAGCCGATCGACTGGGTGATGCTCTCCAGCCCGGCCATCACCACCTCGGCGATCCGGCTGTTTGGCGACCGCCTCCACCAGTGGAAGACCGCCTGCAACAGCGAGGCCGCCGCGAATCTGCTCGCCGCTCACGGCATCCAGGCAACCGTCACCAGCCGGTCGCCGTCGATGGCTGC
>CALCGM010000310.1 GCA_937900985.1 uncultured Planctomycetaceae bacterium
GTGGCGGCGCCGGCCATGTCGCACTTCATCCCCATCATCGAGTCGGCGGGCTTGAGCGAGAGACCGCCGGAGTCGAAGGTCACGCCCTTGCCGACGAGTGCCAGCTCCGGCGAGCCCTCGCGGCGGCCCGGGCCGCGGTATCGCATGATCACAAGCCGCGGTGGACGGCTGCTGCCGCGGGCGACAGCCAGAAGGGCGCCGCAGCGTTCCTTGGCGAGCCGGGTTTCGTCCCAGACTTCAATGTCGATGCCGAGGTGACCGGCCACGGCGGAAGCCTCGTCAGCGAAGGCCTGGGGATACATGTCTTCCGGGGCGAGGTTGACGAGCCGACGGGTGAGGTTGATCCCGTCGCCAAGCTGCGTGCCCCGCTCCACCGCATCGGCGGGAGCGGCGAGCCAGATCGTCGTGCCGAATGCGGTCCGCTTCTTGTCTTTGCGATAGAGATCCTGGCCCACCACCCCCACGGCGGCACCGGCAACAGCATGCTCAAGCTGCCGCGTGCTCCAGGAGCCGTCGGCCAGAAAGGCAACGGTGGCTCGCTTGCGGGCCGCGAGCGTTTTGGAGGCGGTGGCGGCGGCGCGGTGAATCACTCCAGGATCGAGCTCTTCCCGCTTGCCAAGGCCAACAACCAGAAGCTGCTTGGCAGCGATGCCGGCCGGGGCAAGCACCGGCACACACTCACAGGCCTTGCCTGTGATTTCACCCGCTGTGGCCAGGCGGGAGAGGATGCCTCCCAAGGCGGCATCGACCGCCGCCACGCCACCGGCCCCAATGCCACCCTCAGTGGCAAACACCACCAGGGCATCGGCCTCGACAGACTCTGGCTGCACCGCTGGTTCGGCGACGATGCGGACTCGAACGGACTGACTGGAAAACTCGCTCATCGTGTGTCTTCGCTCCCGATGGGTTTCGCTCGTGGGAATGCAGAGAGCAGCATAGCGAACGCAGTCGGCCGAGACGGCCCCTAGAAGGCTGCGGCTTCTTCAGTAGGATGCCGCCTGGGCGGATCCTTCTGGAGACTATGCAAATGCGTTTTGTACGAACGTGGCGGGGTTCGTGCGGCTGTATCCGAGAGTCGCGGGGATTCTGGAGGCCTCTTGCTGTCGGCATCGTGTCGTTATGGATGGCGTGTGGGGCTGCGGCCGGCATCGCCCGCGGCGAGGATGCTGTTGAGGGGTCGATGATGCCGGTGGTGAGCCCTGATGGCGGCGACACCGCGTGGATGATCGTGGCGACCTCGCTGGTGCTGTTCATGACGCTGCCGGGGCTCTCGCTGTTTTACGGCGGCCTCGTGCGGAGCAAGAACGTGCTCTCCGT
>CALCGM010000311.1 GCA_937900985.1 uncultured Planctomycetaceae bacterium
CCGTTCACCGAGCGGCGGATCGATGCCACGAAGTCGGCCAATGCGGTGCTTCGAGCGCTCCGCGCGAAGTTTGCCACGATCCGCGAAGGCAGGGTGGTCGCCTTCGGAGCACCGCCGGTCGACGGCCTCGGCCGCACCGGGGGCTTCAAGCTCGAGGTTCGCGATCGCACCAACCAGGGCCCCGAGGCTCTCGATGCCGCAGCAGCGGCCCTCGTCGAGGCCGCCGCAGCCCAGCCGGGGCTCGCGGGCGTGTTCACGAGCTTTCGGGCCGACCAGCCGCAGCTGTTTGTCGACATCGACCGCACCAAGGTGAAGGCCCAAGGCATCAACCTGGAAGAGGTCAACCGGACGCTGCAGGTGTTTCTCGGCGGAGCCTACGTCAACGACTTCACCGCCTTCGGCCGCAACTGGCAGGTGAAGGTGCAGGCCGATGCCCCCTCCCGGATGACCGAGGAGGCGATCCGGCGGCTGAAGGTCCGAACCGCCGGTGGCGAGATGGTGCCGCTGGCGGCGGTCGCCACGATCCGCGACACCGCCGGCCCCGCGATCATCACCCGCTACAACCTCTATCCTGCCGCCGACATCTCCGGCGGCACGCTGCCGGGCACGAGCTCCGGCGAGGCGATCGCCATGCTCGAGGCCCTCGCCGCCCCGCCGCCGGCCGGCGAGGGCACACTCCCACCCGGCATGGACATCGAGTGGACGGAGCTGGCCCTGCAGCAGATCCTCGCCGGCGACACCGCCACGTTTGTGTTTCTGCTCGGCACGGTGTTCGTGTTTCTCGTGCTCGCGGCCCAGTATGAGAGCTGGTCGATGCCGCTGGCGGTGATCCTGATCGTGCCGATGTGTCTGCTTGCCGCGATCACCGGCGTGTGGGTGGCGGGCATGGCCAACACGATCTTCACCCAGATCGGGCTGGTGGTGCTCGTCGGCCTCTCGGCGAAAAACGCGATCCTGATCGTGGAGTTTGCCAAGCAGCGGGAGCAGGCGGGCGTGCCGCTCTATGAGGCGGTGCTCGAAGCCGCCACCGCCAGGCTGCGGCCGATCCTGATGACCTCGCTCTCCTTTATTCTGGGGGTCGTGCCGCTGCTCTTGGGCCGGGGGGCCGGGGCGGAGATGCGGGTTTCTCTGGGAACCGCCGTCTTCTCCGGCATGCTCGGCGTGACCGTCTTCGGCATCTTCTTCACCCCCGTCTTCTACTGGGTCGTGATGCGGCTCGCCGGCCGCCGCCGCTGAGCGTTCACCGCCGCGGCAGCGGGTTTTTCCAGCGAACGCCGGGAAAGCGACCAAAGTCGAGGTCCGCCGTGTGGATCTCGGCCCGATACTCAAGGGCCAGGGCCGCAATGTGAGCGTCGGTGGTCAGCGCCCCACCTGCCCCTGCCGCCCGCAGGCACGTCCCCAGCGACGCCACATGGCAACCCCCTGGGGAGATCAGCCGCACGACGGGAGCTGTAAACCACGCCTCCACCCGCCGGCAGCTCTCGTCCACGGAGAGAGGCTGCGCCAGCACGCGTGACGAGGTCGTCAGACGCAGAAACGCGAGCATCACCACCACAGGAATGCCCACATCATCCCGTCCGGTGAGCAGTGACTGCCACCAGACGGCCGCGGCGGCGTGGTCCGGATCAGCCTCGTTGTGGGCGTAGATGATCAGATTGGCGTCGGGAATGATCATCGCGCACGGGTGCCGGGGGCTGCCTCATCAATCTCCATCTCGTCGGCCAACTGCTGCAACCGCCGACGGTCGACACCGGGCTGATAGTCGGAGCGAAAGGGCATGAACGCCAACTCCGCGGGGGCCGCAGGCGGCCCACCAGCCAAGCCGCGTCGAATCGCGTCGTTCACAGCCCGCTTGAAGCTCACCTGACTCTGGACCATCTCCTTCTTCAGGAGCGTGAGCGTGTCGGGGTCGAGGGTGATCGTGGTTCGCATGAGAGCATCATAGCATCAGCAC
>CALCGM010000312.1 GCA_937900985.1 uncultured Planctomycetaceae bacterium
CTGTTCGAACGCGACGACGCCTACTACGTCTACCTCCGCGATCCCCGGCTCACCGAAGTCGAAGTTCGTGAGGCCAACGGCTGGGGACCGAAGGCCACGGTGCCGGTCTGGATCGGGATGCCCGCTCATTGACCAGCGGCGAGGGCGGAGTGGCCCCGTCGATATTTTCGCTGCCACCAAGACCGCATCAGCCAAAGTGGAGCCGCCCGCCCCCTCGCGATCTGAGTCCGACGGTAATGGCCATGCACTTCAAATGACGTGCATCCTCAAAAACACACCCTCGAAAACGTCTGCGATCCCATCGGTCACGAAGTCGCAGCGATGGGTGGTCACGGCCGGGGCGGTCGCTTCTCGGCAGCCCACTCCCAGAACTGGCGTGGCGTCACGATGGTGGCCGTCCCGAATCGCTTCACGACCAGGAGGTCCTTGTCGCCGGTGACGATCACGTCGATCCGACCCGGCTCGACCAGGCCGAGCACCATTTCGTCCGCCGGGTCGCGACAGACTCCGGGCTTCACAGCCGCAGGCACGAGAACCTCGGCGTTTCCGCGGAAGAACGCGACATACTCCTCGGCAATCGCCCGCGGGACTCGCAGCTTGACAATCAGCTTTTTCGAGACTTCGGACAACAGCCCTGCGCACGTCACCGTCTGGTGTCGCTCCAGACACAACTCCACGACCGCCTCACACAGCCCGCGGGACGCAACCGCCGCGATCACGACGTTGGCATCGAGCACAACCCTCACGACAGCGCCTTGAAGACGTCGTCATCGGTGAGCAGACCCTGCGCCTCAGCGAAGGGAAGGACCTTCCGGCGGACGGCCCGAAAGCGTTCGACGGCCACATACCGACGCAAGGACTCGCGCACGATGTCGCTGACGGCCTTATTTTCATCGCGACTGATTCTGTCGAGCTCGCTCCGCAGGTCGTCGGGAAGCCGAATCGTCAGCGTGGTCATGCGAGTCCTCCGGTTTGTACGACAATGTAGTGCACGCCTGCACGGATCGTCAACTCGGCATCCCGCCCGCGGGGCCACCGTCCGACGGGCCGCCGCACTCGCCATTCCTCGTTGAGTGCCCCCGGGATTTGAGCTGCTCTCGTGGCCGCGTTGCGGACGCCGTCACGAGCCGTCTGACCTGGCGCGTCTGGGGCCGAGTGGCCGCGTCGTTATTTGCGCTGCCACCGGTCACCTGCCTCGAGCACCATCCCAGGAACTGCGCCATCGAGCCAGGCCCGAGCGTCGCCGTCGCCACGGAGAAAGGCATCCCAGAACGCGGTGGTCACGGCGAGGATCGCCCGGTGGTGGTTCGGGTTGCGAGCCTCGCGGTCGCCGGCCATGCCCCGGTCGGTGAAGGCGGAGTGCTCCGCGGCCGCCAGCACGAGTTCGTAGGCCGCGCCATCCGGCAGTGCCGGAAACACGGCGAGCCGCGATTCGACGGACTGACCGCCGATCGGAGCAGTGTCGTTCGTGCCGGTCAGCAGCAGCCAGGGGATCGTGACTTCGGCGAACGCATCGCCGGGATCCCGTCGGCCCCGTGGCGTGCCCGGGCTCATGATCACCGCCGCCTTGATCCGAGGATCGGTGAATCGACGGCCCACGAGCGGCAAGGCCTGGCCCGAGACCGCCTGCGTTGTCTGGGCTCCGAACGAGTGCCCCGACATGCCGACGGAATCGAGGTCGAGCCGCCCGCCGAGTGGATGGCCTTCCGTATCCGTCCACTGGCGGAGCGCGTCGAGCACGGCCGGCACGTCCAGCACGCGGCTGCGAAAGTTCTCCAGCGATGCCGCCGCCTGCATCGCTGCCGGCCGGCGACCCGGCGGCAGCTCGAGCCACACCGATTCGTCGCTTCCGAGGTGCTGCAGGAATACCGCGGCATAGCCACGCCGGGACCAGTGCTCCCCGAGGTAGCCGCAGCCCTTCCGCGAGCCGCCCAGGCCATGGCTGAAGAGAACGACCGGGCATCGTCCAGCTCGATCGGGCGGCAGATACACCCGCACAGGTATCGTCCGGTCTCGGGCGGCGTCGGTGATGTCGAGGTCGACCTGCGCGGGCTGCGTGCCGGGGGGAACCTCCAGCGGGTCGTAACCGGCTGACACGGCGACACCCGCCACCAGACAGGAAAGAAGCAGCGCGATCGACAGCATACCGACAACCTCCGGGTCGTCCGATTGAACGGCGGCGGATGCGGGAGGTTGCGTACCCGCGTTCATGCCGTGGTGAGCATCGATCTAAATTACGAGGTGGTTAGGCAGGTCAACGGCATGCTGATGGTGGCCGTCAGCGGAACGGCGGTCGTGATCTGAAGGGTGGCCGCCCGGGCGACCCCGCCCAGGCGGCTGCCGGCTGCTACCAGAGATCGGCCAACCGGACTCGCAGGCCACCGCCACAGGCGATGAGCGGGTCGGCCGGCGGCACGGCCTCGTATCGGCCATCTACCAGCCGGAACTGATCCACTCGCCGGTTATCCGGGTCGGCAACCCAATACTCGCCGACACCAGTCCGTTCGTAGAGCTGCTTCTTGCGGGCCGTGTCGGCGACCAGGGTCAAGGGCGAGAGAATCTCGACGACGAGGTCGGGTGGGCCGTCGATGTTCGCGTCGGTGATCAACTTCGCGCGGTCTTTGAGCACGACCACCAGGTCGGGCTGCACGATGTCATGATCGGTGAGCTGAACGTCGACCGGGGCGTTGAACACGAGCCCGAGGCCGCCCAATTCCACTTGGCTGTAGAGCTGGTACTGCAGCCGCTTCGAGACCGTCTGATGGGTGGTGGACGGGGCGGGGGTCATGACATGATCTCCGTCGACGATCTCATGCCGCCACCCGTCGTCCGGAAAACAGCAGTATTCCAGGTAGCCCAACTTGGGCGGGGCAGTGCGGATCGATGGCGATGCGTCGGTGGCCATGGAGATGCTTCTCGAGGAGGCAACAAACCCAGTCCGGCGAACAGGCCCCAGGACCGCGTCCTTCCGGAGCCGCAAAGCCTCCGCCCCGCAGCCCATCACACTATATATACGGATATACGGAAGTTCAGTTTTTTGTCAACATTGCGACGCATGCGGACGGCGAAACGCACCATCGCCTCGGTGAGGCCCGGCAGGATCTCGCTGTCGGCCCTCGGCAGGCTCGCCACCGCCGCGGCCTCGCTGCCGTAGACATGCAGCCCGGGCGGTGCCGAGATCGGCCAGTGCGTTTCGGCTGGCCCATCGCCCCCCACCAGCCGCAGGCTTCGGGTCACACCCCCGGCACGTTCCGGCAGCCCGCCCGAGCGGAAGCAGGCCGCAAGCACGTCTTCCGCCATCGCCCGATAGGTCGTCCACTTCCCGCCGGTCACGGTCACGAGCCCGTGGGGCGAAATCTCGATCGCATGCTCGCGGGAGATCCGCTTCGTGGTGCGGCCATCGCCCGCAGGAGGCTTCACGAGCGGCCGCAGGCCGGCCCAGCAGTTCCGCACGTCGGCCCAAGCCGGGCATCGTCGAACTGGCCGTCCACATAGGAGACCCCGCCCGCGAGCCCCTCGGTACGTAGCCCTGGAGCCAGCGCTGCCAGCCGCCGCGGGGCAGATGCCGCACCAGCGGGGCCACGATCTTCACCGCCCGGCGGCGGGCACCACCCACCCACGAGGCGTCGCTGACGAGCCGCTTGGCCGGCTCGTATTCGAGATAGCCGCGGGGGTTGCTGTCGTCAGGCGACCGGGTATCGTCGGCGAGCACCGCATCGAACGCCTCGGCCGCCTCCCTGGGCCGCCGCATTGCCAGGAGCACCTCCGCTTTCTTCTGCAGCAAGGCCGGCTGCTGGCTGGCCTGCACCCCCGCGGCGTGTTCGAGGGCTTCAAGCGCCTCCGGGTAGCGCCGCTCGGCAGCCAAGATCGACCCTTCTAATAACGCAAACGTGCGGACATTCGTCGCCGCCGCGGCCGCCGACATGCTTGCCTGGGAGAACAGCGGGTTCTCGATCGACACGCGCGTAAAGCCACAGACTGCGGTTCCGGTTCAAGGCGTAGCATGCTCCACAAGAAAGGCCCGGTATCCGCTGATCTCGCGAGCGATGTCCTGCGACTCCTCGGCGTAGGTTGAGCCCTCACCTCCATGCATCTCCTCGTCGATCCGCGAATAGGCGTCGAAGAGAACGCTGCTACTTCGCTTGACGGCAGCGAGATCGAGGGGTGTTTCCGAGTTCTTCGCGAGCCCAGGCAGCTCCTCGAGCACAATGCCGATCTCGTGGAGGGCGTCGTGTCCAGCCTCAGGCATGCCAGCCTCGGCTGCCTCACGGATTGCGGTGTCGAGCTCGATCAGCCTCGCAACTCCATCACGGAACGTGGGCAGTTGGCTGAGCTCGGCCGCCGCCGCTTCGTGGGCGTCAGGAGCAACGGCAGCATGCTCTGCCTTCGGCTCGCTCGGCATGGAGAACGGTCCACGGCGGGTTGCTCGTCCCTCGCAGCCGCTCGTCAGAATCATGATCGCGATCACGACGGTCGCCTTCACAATTTGCTCAGGTTCCGACCAAACCTGCCCATGGCCTCCCTGCCATGAGCGCGGCCTGCCGGCCTCCAGCGAGAAAGCCTCACCGAGGCCTCCAGGGAGTTGCTTCGTCCGTGCACCTGGCCCGAGTGTGAAACGCTTCATCAGATTTTGGTTCCTCGGATGTGTGTTCTTCTGTCGTGTGGCTCGTGCAACGTGCCAGCCAGTTCACGCTCGCCGTGCCGTGCCGTGCCGCTCTCGCCTCAGTGAAAATAAACGGCAAATCTTTTTTTGCAACTTGGTTGCAGGAGCAACAAGAGGCGATATCCTTTACTGCTGCCGTCGGCCAACCGACAGCACGCTCTCACCCCTTTCATCCCAATGACTATTCCCTTGGAGACCTGCAATGCCTTTCACGCCAATCCTTGCCCACCACGTGGAGATCAACCTTTTTGACGTGGTCGTGATCGAGCCGGAGACCATGCCTGAGCATGCCGCGCTTGCAGCCGCCACCGCGGTCGTCGTCGCCCTGCTGGCGTATGGCCTTCGCGCAGCCATCCGGGATTCCCGCAGTCGCTGGGGCAGGCCCTCCATCAGCGAGGTGGCCTGATGCTCGATGTTGGCCGTCACCGTTCAGACCTCGCCCGGGCCATTGCCGACGTCCGCAGCTGGGTTGAGCAGTCGATTTGCTCAGATGGCTCAACAGTCCTGGTCACTGAGCTCGCCTGCCATAAGCCAGGCTGCCCGCCCAGAGAGACCGTGATCGCGATTCTCAACGGACGGGGATCTCAAACCTGGAAGGTCGCCTGCCCGGCTGCGGACCTCTCCGCCGACGACGTCACTGCCGTGCTTGCACAGCCCCCTGATGCAACCCTTGCTGCCCGCACGCATCACGGCAACTGCTGCGGGCCAGCACCGGCGGCTGTTTCGTCAGCCAACTCTCCTGCACGCACAGTCCATCATCCCGGAGACGCTCCATGAGCACCGCTTCCTCATCCGCTGCCAGCACACAGCCACTCACAAACGACCCGTCACGACGGGTTCCCGTGACCGTCCTGACGGGCTTTCTCGGGTCTGGCAAGACCACGCTGCTCAACCACATCCTGACCGAGCAGCATGGTCGACGGATCGCCGTCATCGAAAACGAGTTTGGGGAAGTCGGCGTCGACCACGAACTGGTCATCGGCGCTGAAGAAGAGATCTTCGAGATGAACAACGGCTGCATCTGCTGCACGGTTCGCGGGGATCTGATCCGTATTCTGGGAACCTTGATGAAGCGACGAGACCGCTTCGATGCAATCCTCATCGAGACGACCGGGCTTGCAGATCCCGGCCCGGTGGCCCAGACATTCTTCGTCGATGACCGGATGCAGGAGACGCTGCGGCTCGACGGCATTGTGACCCTCGTCGATGCCCGCCACGTTCTTGAGCAGCTCGGCCACAGCGAAGAGACCACGCAGCAGATTGCTTTTGCCGACGTGATCCTTCTCAACAAGATTGATCTGGTTGAGCCGGAGACGCTCGACGCGATCGAAGCGAGAATCCGGCGAATGAACGCCGTGGCAGCGATCCACCGCACCCGCGATGCCGCGGTGGACCTGAACCGTGTCCTTGATGTTGGAGGTTTCAATCTCGACAGGGCACTGGAGGTCGATCCCGCCTTCATGGAGACGGAACATCCCCATCACGAGCATGACGAACAGGTCACGAGCGTGGGCATCGAGGTCGTCGGCGAGGTCGACGGCGACAAGCTCAACGAGTGGCTGAGCAACCTGCTTGCGACCAAGGGCGTCGACCTGTTTCGGATGAAGGGCGTGCTTGCAATCCGTGGAGAGCCCCGTCGCTACGTCTTCCAAGGTGTGCACATGCTCCTCGACCACCGGCCTGATCGGCCGTGGGGCACCGACCAACGGGAAAACCGGATGATCTTTATCGGCCGCGACCTTGACCGAGCCAGCCTGACCGAGGGATTTCGTCAATGTCTCGTCTGAAGCAAAAGCTTCGTGGCAGGCTGACGGTCCAGAAGGTCTCCTCCATGCGGCTGGATGAGGCGGTCATCGGCCTCCATTTCACCCACGCAAGTCAGCTGGCAGCCCTCACGGCGGCAGGAAGTGTCTGGCTCACGGCGACCACGCCCATGGAGCCGAGGCGGCTGGGAGGACATCACCAGGGCGGGCTCGCGCTCGACGCTGAACCAGGCGGCATGCGACTCGCCAGCGGCGGCCAGGATGGCCTTCTGCGTGTCTGGGATGTCGTTGAGGGACAGCAGATTGCCGCCGTGCAGACAGGCACAGCATGGGTGGAGCGGGTGGCCTGGCAACCTGAGGGTAGCCGCATCGCCACAACGGCGGGGCGTCGCGTCGGCGTCTGGAATGCCGATGGCTTGCTGCTGGGGCTCTCAGACGACCATGCCAGCACCGTTGCCGACCTAGCCTGGAAACCCGATGGCACGCAAATCGCGACCGCCGCCTACGGCGGGGCCGCCTACCTCGCGGCCGATGCTGCCGGCCCGCACAACGCTGCGATTCTCAAGGGATCGTCGCTGGTTCTCGCCTGGCAGCCACAGGGCCGGTATTTGGCCGTCGGCAATCAGGACGAAACAGTGCTCTTTGTGACCGCTGAGACTGGCGAAACCTTGCAGATGTGGGGCTTCCCCTCCAAGGTACTGGCGATGGCCTGGAGCGGCGACGGGCGATTGCTCGCAACCGCTGCCGGACCCGGCGTGATTCTCTGGGATACCTCGGGCCGTGGACCGAAGGGAAGGGTGCCCGCGGTTCTGGCAGGGCACACCGGCGTTGTGACGACACTTGCCTGGCAGCCGCAGGGACCGATCCTCGCCAGCGGCGGCAGCGATGGCCGCGTCTGCCTCTCTACCCCCGCCAGCCATGTTCGCGATGGGCCGCGAGCCGACGGCGAGCCGACGACGATCGACCCTGAGGCCTCTATTCCGCTCAACGACGATGTCACTGCGGTGTGCTGGTCGACCGGCGGGCGCCTGCTTGCCGTCGGTGACCGCGGTGGCGTTGTGTCTGTCTACCGCTTCGGATGATCTCAACGAGGCTGCAAGGCTGGGAGGCAACTGGTGAAACTATCGCAGCTGATCCGTCGAGCTGACGGCTGGTCGGACCACGCCGTCGCGAAGATTAGTGCCGCCAACACAGACGTCGTCGAGCTGCGCCGATCGCTTCGCTTGGAGGGCAATCCGATCGCAGACAGCCACTTGCGGGACGTTCGCTTCACGACGTCTGCCCGGGGAGCCGCGATCAAGATCTCTCGCGGGCTTGCCGATCTGTCGATCGGTCAGTCCCGCCACCAGCGAGCTTTGATTGCTAACGACATTCTGGGCCTCGTCTGCGGCATGCTTGCTGTGTTCGACTGGCGGCGGATTGAGGTCCGGTTCGAAGTAGCCGCTGCGCAGTCGTGCCCGAAGTTTCACTGTGACAACGTGCTTGTGCGGATGCTCACAACCTACGTCGGTCCGGGAACCGAATACATCCAACGAGACCGCCCCGACACGATCCACCAGGCCTCAGCGGGCTCACTTGTTTTCTTCAAGGGCTTCCGTCATCCCACCCATGCCAACACCGTACTGCACCGCTCGCCGCCAGTCCGCCAAGGCGAGCGACGCCTGACCGTGGTGATCGATCAGGCGGGTTGGCAGTCGCTCGATATGCCGCACAGCAACTCACCGATGCAAACGAGCGAGATCGCTTAGGCTGCCTACCACGGGCTCGTGGTCATCACGCACGCGAAGATCAACGGTCCGCCCGATCTCGTGGTGGAGATTCTCTCTCCCTCGACCGCCAAAAACGACATGGCCGTCAAAAAGAATCTCCACCAGCGAGAAGGCGTGACGGAATACTGGACCGTCGATCCCGATGCCCGAGCGGTTGAACAGTACCGGCTCGTCGATGGTGTGTTTCACCAGGTTCCTGCCGCCGAGCCGCTCAGAGGGCTCGAAGGCCTGGTGCAGTTCTGCCAGGCAGATGCCTGGTCGCCGTGAC
>CALCGM010000313.1 GCA_937900985.1 uncultured Planctomycetaceae bacterium
CGGAGCCTGGCTCGACTACGGCCTCGGCTCGCTCGCCGACGACCTGCCCTCGTTCGTGGTCTTGATCACCAAAGACAAGGGCGGTCAGCCGCTGATGAGCCATCTCTGGGGAGCGGGCTTTCTGCCGCCCAAGCATCAGGGGGTGCGGTTTCGCTCGGGAGCGGAGCCGGTGCTCTCGATTAACAATCCTCCCGGCGTGTCGCGGGAGAGCCGCCGGGCCGCGCTCGACGGCCTCAAGCGGCTGCATGAGCATGCGTTTGCCAAGGTGCCCGATCGTGAGATCACCGCCCGCATCGCCAACTACGAGATGGCCTTCCGGATGCAGGCAAGCGTTCCGGAAGTGGCCGACTTTTCCGACGAGCCGCAGCATGTCCTCGACGCCTACGGCCCGGATGCCCAGAAGCCGGGAAGTTTCGCGGCCAACTGCCTGCTGGCCCGCCGTCTGGCTGAGCGGGGCGTGCGGTTTATCCAGCTCTACCACCCCGGCTGGGATCACCACGGCGGCATCAAGGGCGGCATTCCCGGGCAGTGTCGGGAAACCGACCAGCCCTCAGCCGCCCTGCTCGACGACCTCGCCGACCGCGGGATGCTCGACGACACCCTCGTGGTCTGGGGCGGCGAGTTTGGCCGCACCAACTACGGCCAGGGGCACTACACTCCCGGGGCCGATTTCGGCCGCGACCACCATCCGCGGTGCTTCACGATGTGGCTCGCCGGCGGCGGCGTGAAGCCAGCCACCACCTGGGGGGAAACCTGCGAGTTTGGCTACAACATCGCGAAAGACGGTGTGCATGTGCACGACCTGCATGCCACCATGCTGCACCTGCTGGGCATCGACCACGAGCGGCTGACCTACAAGTTCCAGGGCCGTCGGTATCGGCTGACCGACGTGCACGGCCGCGTGGTCGACGGCATCCTCGCATAACGGCTCTTGGCATGGACGACGACTTCGAAGCTGACGAGTGGGCCGACGACGAGGCCTTCGCCACCGATTCAGACGACGCCCCCACGGTGGCCTGTCCCTACTGCGGCGAGGAAATGTATGACGACGCGCCCCAGTGCGCCGCCTGCGGCAGCTACATCTCCGCCGAAGACCATGCGGCCGCCCCGAAGCCCGCCTGGATCGTCGTCACCGCCCTGGTGTGCCTGGCGATGGCCCTTGGCTGGGTGTTGCTCGGCTGACGTTTCTCACATGACAGGTCTGGGCCTCGCAGGCGATACTCTCCGGGGGAATCATCGCCTCGGGGAGAACTGAGCCCATGCCGCAGCAGCAGCGATCCGGCGTTTCGCGCCGGCAGATGCTCCACGCATCCACCACCTTTGCCACCGCAGCACTCGTGCAGGCGGGAGGCCCACACGCGGCGCTGCGGCCAGCCGCCGCCGCTGCTCCCACCACCGGCCCCGGACTCGGGGTGATCGGCTGCCGCTACCAGGGCTCCGTGATCGCGGCAGTTGCCAAGGCCCACGGCCGGCTGCTCGCCATGGCGGATGTCGATGCGGCGGTGCGAGACCTCTCCGCGATCGACGGCTCCGTGGAGAAGCAGACGGGCATGTCGCCGGCAGCCATCTATGAGGGCGCTGCGCGGCACGAAGACTACCGGCGGCTGCTCGATGATCCCCGGATCGAGGTGATCCTGATTGGGGCTCCAGACCACTGGCACGCACGGATGCTGATTGACGCGATCGAGGCGGGCAAAGATGTCTACGTAGAAAAACCGCTGACGCTGACGATCGACGAGGGCAAGGAGATCCGCAAGGCGATCGCCGCCACCGGCCGGATCGTGCAGGTGGGCAGCTGGCAGCGAAGCGATCACCGCTTTCGCACCGCGGTGGAGATGGTGCGTGCCGGCCGAATCGGCAGGCTTCAGCGGCTTGAGGTTGCCCTCGGCAGCAATGAACGTGGCGGCCCCTTCGCCACCGCCCCGGTGCCGAGTGGTCTCAACTGGGAACGCTGGCTCGGCCAGGCCCCGCTGGTGCCCTACACGCCGGAGCGGTGCCACTACACCTTCCGCTGGTGGTTTGACTACGCCGGCGGCAAGATGACCGACCACGGCGCCCATCACCTCGACATCGCCCAGTGGGCGATCGGGGCCGACCCCCGCGAGGTGATTCCCGATGCGGAGATGCCGTCGGTGGCCAATGGCTACAGCGTGCCGACCCGGTTTCGCGTGGTCTTTCGCTATCCAGACGATGTGGAGATGCTGGTCACCGACACCGGCCGCAACGGCATCCTCTTTGAAGGCAGCGAGGGCCGGATCTTCGTCAACCGAGGATCAGTCACGGGCGTCGCCGTCGATCAGCTGGCTGACCGCCCGCTGCCTCGCGACACCTTCACGCTCTACGACTTTGACAACCTCGAAAGGCCTGAGCGGGCGGGCAAGATCGAGGCGATCGTCAACCATATGGGCAACTTCTTCGACTGCGTCGCCGCGCGGCGGCAGCCGATCTCCGACGCGGAGAGCCAGCACCGCTCGGCGACCACCTGCCACCTCGGCAACATCGCCTGCAGGCTTGGCCGCCCGATCCGCTGGGATGCAGCGGCTGAGCGGTTTGTCTCGGATGCCGAGGCCGATGGCTTCCTGTCACGGCCGCAGCGGGAAGGTTATGAGGTGCGGGCATGAAGCACGCATTCACGCGACGCCACTGGATCGGCACCACCGCCGCAGCCTGCGCCGCAGCCGCCACGGCTGGCGACACCCCGGCGGCCGCCGCTTGGAGTCCGTCGTATCTTCTCTCCTCGGCCCTCTATGGCGATGCGCCGCTGGCCGACATCCTGCCTGAGGTTGCCGCGACGGGGGCCGCGTCGATCGACCTCTGGCCCAGGCCGCATGGCACCCAGCGAGAAGAGGTCGACACCCTCGGCGCCGACATAGTGGCTGACCTACTCAAGCAACACCGTGTTCGGCTGGGCGGGATCGCCTGCTACCGCCCCGGCGCCTTCAAGCTGGCGTCGGAGTTTGAGGTCGTCCGCAGGCTCGGTGATGCCGACACCGTGCTGGTGACCATGGCTCCGGGCGACGCAACGCTGACGGGCGAGCCGCTCGATGAGGCCATTCGCAGTTTTCTCAGCAGGCTTTCGGCGTCCATCGGTGAGGCAGAGCGTGGCGGCGGGGTGATTGCCATCGAAAACCACTCCAACTCGCTGCTCCGCTCGCCAGCGTCGATCCGGCGGTTTGCGGCGCTCGTGGAGAGCGACCACATCGGCCTCGCCCTGGCCCCGCATCACCTGCCCCAAGACGCCAACCTGCTCGCAGACCTTGCCGGTGAGGCCGGCCCGACGCTGAAGTTTGTCTACGCCCAGCAGCACGGAAAGGGCTCCTCGCAGAAGCTGCCGAAAGACGAGGAGCTGCTCCAGCTCCCCGGCCGCGGCCCGCTCGACTTCGGCCCGCTGATGAAGCAGCTCGCCCGGCAGCAGTTCGCGGGCCCCGTTGAGATCTTCATGCACCCCGTCCCGCGAGGCGTGCCGATCCTGCCCACGATTCCTGAAATCACCGCGGCGGTGAATCAGTCGCGGCAGTATCTCG
>CALCGM010000314.1 GCA_937900985.1 uncultured Planctomycetaceae bacterium
CTCATCGACCCGTTCGATGAGGAGCGGCTCAATCCCAACAGCTACAACCTCTCGCTCCACGACGAACTGCTCGTCTACGAGGAGGTGGTGCTCGACATGCGGAAGAGCAACCGCGTGCAGAGGGTGTCGATCCCCGAAGAAGGCCTGGTGCTCACGCCCAACCAGCTCTATCTCGGCCGCACAGTCGAGCGGACCGAAACCCACAACCTCGTGCCGATGATCGAGGGCCGCAGTTCGGTCGGCAGGCTCGGCCTCTTTGTGCACGTGACGGCCGGCTTCGGCGACGTCGGCTTCTCCGGCTACTGGACGCTTGAGATGTTTGCGGTGCAGCCGGTGAAGATCTATCCAGGCGTGCCAATCTGCCAGATCTTCTTCCATCAGATCACCGGCGACATCACCGAATACGCCAGCGAGAAATACCAGCACAACCACGACATCCAGCCCAGCCTGCTGTTTCGTGAACTCGACCCCGGCTGCGATGCCGATGAACAGATGGAGTTCTCCTTTGAGGGAGAGCGGTTTTTGGACCGACCGCCGGTCCGCTCCGTCCCGCGGGTGTGATCATGCGCAACATGCTTGCCTGGCTTTCGGCCGGCCTGACGCTTGGGTTTGCCGGGGCCTCGCTGACGGCCCTCTTCATGAATGCGTCCCTGGGGGCTTCGCTGCCCCTGGTGATCTGGATCGGCTTCGGTTTGCTGGGCCTCGCCGTGCTTCTGGCGGTGGTTATCCTCGTCACGGCCTCGATCGGGTAGCATCCTCGCATTACGACCATGCGAGGAACCTTTCATGCTACGCACCCACACCTGTGGTGAACTCCGTCCCGAACATGCCGGCACTGCCGCCACCCTGGCAGGCTGGGTCGATCGCGTCCGCGACCACAAGGGCGTGATCTTTATCGATCTCCGCGACCGCTACGGCCGCACCCAGGTGGTGGTCGGCCCGGAGAGCGGCGAGGCCAACCTCGCAGCGGCCAAGAAGGTGCGTCCTGAGTGGGTGCTGCAGGTCACCGGCCGCATCTCGCCGCGGCCCGAGGGCACGGTCAACGCCAAGCTGCCCACCGGTGGCATTGAGCTCGCCTGCGAGCAGCTGGTCGTCTTTAGCGAGGCGGAAACGCCCGTCTTCCAGCCAGGCGCGGCGGAGCTGCCCGGCGAAGAGGTGCGGCTTGCCCATCGCTGGCTCGACCTGCGGCGGCAGGCGATGCAAGACAACCTGATGCTGCGGCATCGGATGGTGAAGCTGATGCGCGACCACTTCGACGAGGCCGGCTTCATCGAGGTGGAAACCCCGATGCTCGGCCGCAGCACGCCCGAAGGGGCCCGCGACTACCTCGTGCCAAGCCGCCTCGACCACGGCAGCTTCTTCGCCCTGCCCCAGTCGCCGCAGCTCTACAAGCAGCTGCTGATGATGGCGGGCTTCGACCGCTACGTGCAGGTGGCCAAGTGCTTCCGCGACGAAGACCTGCGAGCCGACCGCCAGCCGGAGTTCACCCAGCTCGACGTGGAGATGTCGTTTGTTGAGGCCGACGACGTGATGGGGGTGATCGACAGCCTGGTGCAGAAGACCGCCCGCGAGGTCCTCGGGCTGGAGATCCAGCTGCCGCTGCCCCGGCTGAGCTGGGACGACGCGATGGAGCGGTTTGGCCACGACGCGCCCGACCAGCGGTTTGGCCTGGAGATCAGCGACTGCACCGACATCGCGGCCGACTCCGAGTTTCGGGTGTTTCGCGGGGCTGTCGAAGCGGGGGGCCGCGTGCGGGGCATCCGCGTTCCCGAGGCGGCTGCACGCTTCTCGCGGAAAGACCTCGACACGCTCACCCAGATGGCTGTCGATGCCGGGGCGAAGGGGCTCGTCTGGCTCAAGGTGGAAGAAGGGGGCTCGCTCGCCGGCCCCGTCGCCAAAAACCTCACCGGCGGCATCGACGCCCGGCTCACCGAGCGGCTCGGCGGCACGGCCGGCGATCTGCTGCTGCTGGTGGCCGATAGCTTCGAAGTCAGCTGCAAGGCCCTGCACACGCTCCGCAAGCACCTGGGCGCCGCGCTCGAGCTCTACGATCCGAAAGCGCTCCACTGCTCGTGGGTCGTCGACTTTCCGATGTTTGCCCACGACGCTGAGACCGGCGGCTGGGCGGCCATGCACCATCCCTTCACCGCTCCCCGGCCACAGGATATCCCGCTGCTGGAGAGCGACCCGGCGGCCTGCCGGGCCGTTGCCTACGACCTGGTGATCAACGGCTCCGAAGCCGGTGGCGGCACGATCCGAATCCACGATTCGGGCGTGCAGGAGAAGGTGTTTGAGCTGATCGGCCTGTCTCCAGAAGTGGCCCGCGAACGGTTTGGCTTTCTGCTCGATGCGCTCGCCAGTGGGGCTCCGCCACACGGCGGCATCGCCCTGGGCATCGACCGCTGGGTGATGCTCTTCGCCCGGCTCGACAACATCCGCGACGTGATCGCCTTCCCCAAGACGCAGCGGGCCAGCGACCTGCTCACCGGCGCTCCCGGCGAGGTCGATGCCAAGCAGCTTGAGGAGCTCGGCATCCGCGTGGTCACGCCTCCGGCGGCAGCGGCACCAGGCGGAACCGCACCATCGCCGTGAGCGACTCCCCCTCATCGAGCAGCTTCCAGCCGCGCTGCGGATCGAAGGCGTCGGCCCCTGGCAAGACGGTGTAGGGCTCGATGCAGACGGCCTCCCGATGCGGCGGCGTGAAGAGCACGCACACCGAAAACACGCGGTCGAAGGCCAGCTCGGCGGCGAGGCCAGCTGCCCGATCGATCACAGCCGTGACCACCTCCGGCCCGCTGCCGGCAGCATCCCGGACATCAAGCCCGGTAAACACATCGTCAAACGAGCGGCCAGCCAGCGGCATCCGGCCAGGAAACGCGGCCCGCTGCGACGAGGCGGCCAGCGGGCCCACAGGCAGCAGCTCCTGCTGCGGCTGCCAGAGCCGCGCGGGCACATCGAGCAGGCAGGCCTCGGCGTCGCCGCCGGCCCGCAGCGGCACCGGCAGATAGGGATGCAGGCCGATCGCCGCCGGCATCCGGCCCAGGGCCGTGAGCGTGAAGCGGCCTTCCAGCTGCGAGCCTGCGATGCTCCAGCGGGCGGTCAGCCTGAAGTCCGCCGGCCATCGCGGCAGCCGCTCGGCTGCGTCGCGGGAGAGCTGAAACTCCGCCGTGACCGCAGCCTCGGAGGCCTCCAGCACCCGCCAAGGGCGATCGTGGGTGAAGCCGTGGATCGGCCTGCCGAGCGGGTCGACCGGCTCGAGCTCGAAGGTGCGACCCTCAAACGGCATGCTCGTGGAGGCTAAGCGGCCAGGATAGGGGCAGAGGATCGGAATCCCCCCCGAGCTCGCCCGGGCTCCCGGCTCGCGAAAGCCCTCGGGGCACCAGACCAGCTCCACCAGCCGGTCGCCCGCCAGCAGCGTCGCCGAGCAGCAGGTGAAGCCGCGGCCAGGCAGAAACTCCGCCCGGGCACCGGAGCCGGAATCGTGAATCGTCAGGGTCTCGAGCATGCGGGCCTCACGGGGTGGTGGCGGAGCCGGGTGCGGCGGTGAACAGGATCACCAAAGTGACCGACGGCGACAACCACTCGCTGCCACAACCTCACGCCATCGGATAGACTCCACGCGTGCTCACAGCGGGCCTCCGCCCGCGGGAGAGCACCGAGCGTCATCGAACGATGGCGGTCGAGCGCGGGCGAATAGCTCAGTTGGTTAGAGCATCTCGTTTACACCGAGA
>CALCGM010000315.1 GCA_937900985.1 uncultured Planctomycetaceae bacterium
TTCACCAGCTCCTGGCGAGCCGACGGCGGCTGCTTGGCCTTGCGGCCCGCAAGGATCTTTTCGCGGAGCTGAAGCACACGGCGGCAGCGTGTTTCCAGCTCGGGGATCTGTGCTTCGATCCGCTGGGTGCGGAGACCGAGCTCTTCGATCAGCCGCACGCAACGCTTGCGTCGCCGACCGAGCCGAGCCCAGGCCAGCCTTCGCTCGGCCATCTTCCGCTTCTTGGAAAGGGCAATCCGGTAGTCGGCCTTGTTTTGCTGGATCAGCACCTCCAGCGTCCGCAGGTTGTGCGGCAGCCGGCCGAGAATCTGCTCCTTCTCCAGTCGGTCGGTCACCGACACCTGCACCGTCCGGTCGAAGGGCAGCTCACCACGGTGCACCCGCGAGAGCACCTTAAAGGCATAGTTGCAGACAAACTCGCACTCGAGCAGTTTTGCCCGGAAGGCGGCCCGCGTGGTCTCGATCTGCCGCGCCAGGTGGATCTCCTGGGCCCGGGTCAGCAGGGGGATTTCGCCCATCTGCGTCAGGTACATGCGGACCGGGTCGTCCGACCAGTTTTCCGCCTGTTCGACAAGCACGTCGTCAGCATCACTAGACGCGTCGCCGTCGCCGTCCCCGTCGGACATGGCCGACTCATCCCCATCGACGAGCATGCCAGCGTCGACGTCGTCGTCGGCCTCAACGCTCTTTCCGGCCAGGTCTTCAACCTCGCCGGGTGTGGCAACTACATCGTCTTCAAGTTCGTCCAAGAGCGAGTCGTACAATGCAAACCTCCTTCAGATACCGGACGTGACGGCTGTTCCGGGTGACGCTTTGGTGTCGGTCGTGTTCAATCTCATCCTCATCCGCGTCCGGTTCATCCAAGCACGGCATCCAATCACGCTATGTGACGACAGTCTGATTCAAGGCACGGCGAAGTCCAGAACCTTCCTCTGATCAGGCTGAAACTGCCAGACAGACGGGCGGCGTGGACAAATTGCAGAGCCTGCTGACGACCGGCAGGACGTTCCAAACAGCATTGGCCGACGAGCATTGGCAAAGGATTCAACGCGGTCCAAGACTGCGAACATCCCTGCGAGCGTGACGGTCGCCGGCCCCGGTCACAGATGGGAGGCACACGGGGGCGAAGCGAACCGACGGACGTTGCGGAAGGGAGGACAAGTGGAAGTGGATGACCGAGGACGCCCCGGCCTGCCCATGGCTTCCCGCCAGGGCGTACGATTATGGCTGTCCAGCAGTCGGAAGGCCAACTTTTTTTCTGAAATAATTGTCCTCAAGTCCGGTTGTAGGGTGGCGTGTGCTAAAAACTTCCGACGGCGGAAACCCTGCCGTGGTGGGCGAATCGATCCGTCGCATCCCCGGGTGACAGGCTTCCCGGGCAGGGCAATCAGGGCCGGAAAAAGGGGAGTTTCCCGGAGATGCAGCTGTATCGACTGCGGTGTGAATGCGGTGTCGACACGTCGGTCGGCAAGGGCCAGGCTGGTGGCGAGGTTGCGTGCGGCGGATGCGGTCGCAGCCTGCGGGTGCCGATGCTCCGCGAGTTCGGACAGCTTCCGCTCGCCGAATCCGACCCCAGCCGTGCAGGCGGCCCTCGCCGCTGGACGCTGCGGCAAGGGCTGATCGCCGGCGGCGTGGTGGTCGCAGCGGTCGCCTGGGGGCTGGCCGCCTGGATCGTGTCGGCCACCCGTGTGGACTACGACATGGATCGCGTGCGGTTTGAGATCTCACGAGCCCCGTTCATGAAGGTCTACGCCGCCTGGAAAGAGCTTGAGGTGGCGGATGTCGAACGAGACGAAACCGTGGGTGAGTATCGCGCCAAGAATCTAGGCAGAGTGGGCAAGTCGTCAGCGACCACGCTCGCAGCGATCGGCGGGATCGGTCTGGTGATCGCTCTGGTGGGAGCGGTCTTCGTCAGAGACCGCCCAGAGGACAGCCCCGCTCAACCATGACGCGGCAATCGATCAGGCCGCCGCTGGCAGGGGTGGCGTGGCAATTCGGCTCACTCCTCTGAACTGCCAAAGATGCTCTCGCGGAATCGGCTCCAGTCTTCGCCGGCCTTCTCGAGCCGCGCCGAGACGCGGGGAAACATCCGGCTCTCGCTCTCGGCGGCTTCCGTTGCCTCGCTCTCGGCGGGCTGCTGGGCGGCGGTGCTCGCCTGCGGCATCGCGACCGGTGCCACGCTGCGGGCAGCCTGCCGCTGCGTGGGACGGGTGGCCGTTGGCGTGCTCGGCAGCGGCGTTGCGGTCACCGGGCTTCGTGGCAGGCTCTGCTGTGCTGAGCCGCGGCTTGCTGGGCTCCGCAGTGGATTTGCCCCGATGCTGCCGCGGGGGCCAGCCACCGGCTGCTGGGCCTGAGCCGGGCTGCTGCGTCGCCCGGCATTCTTCACTGCCGGCACGACCTCGGCGGCCGGCGGCTGCACCGGCTTCCGCAGCAGATCGCCGCCCTCAGTCGGCGTCGCGTTCTCCTGCTGTGGACGTGTGGCCGTGGTCACCTCATCCACCATCACCGCGATCCGCTCAGGCACGACGAGATGCCTCTGCGATGTCACCACAGGCGACGGCACCGGGAGCACCGGCCGTGCTGGCGGCAGGGCCGAGATCCGCTCCTGTGGCACAACCACGCTCGCCAGCGGTGGATCGGCCGGCTTCTCTTCGACCGCCACTACCACGGGCGTTGGCGTCATCGGGGCCGACGCTGGGGGAATCTGGATTTCCGGAAGCTGCTCGCGCTCAGGGGCCACCACCTCAGGTGTGGCCACCAGCTGCGGTGGCAGCGCGTCGGGCGTCGCCACAGCCGGCACCCGTTCAGCACTCGGCTCAACCGGGTTAGTCACCGCAACCTCCGCAGCCGCACCTGCCGAAGGCTCAGCGGCAGGTGGCGGAGAGACGACCGCAGGCACCTCCGCCCGCTCCACCGTGCCAGCTGCCGCCGGCTTGGGCGTCGTAGGCCGAATGGCCAGACGGTCGTCTGGCGGAGCGATCGCCGTTCGATCAGTGGGCTCCCGCGACGGCCGCGACCGGTCGTTTGCCGCAGAGTCCCGCGCCGGCGGCGTAGGCCAGCTCATCTGAATCTTCGTCCGGTCATCAACGACAATCACGCCGCCATCACCCGCACGGCTCTCCGCCGCCGCGATCGTGCCGACGGCCGCGGGCTCAAGCTGCACCGACAGCAGCGGCTGCCCCTCCCGCAGCGGCATCTTCAGGCACATCCCGTCAAACGAGTCCTCCACACGCATCGCTGTCGTTGGCAGCATCGCCTTGGGCCAGTTGCGAAGGGCCACATCCCAGACCGTGATCGGAGACCCAGACGGGAGCGAACGCATGGCCACAAAGATCGGCTCCGACTCGACCACCGGCTTCCGCTGCGACAGATGCACGTCGAGGAAGTGATTGAGCCCGACGGCTGCCGCGCCGCCAGCGAGGAAGGCGGCTGCCAAAATGGTCAGCGGGCGAGGTTGGTTCCCGGTCGTCGAGGGTGGGGCCATGAGTGGTCGTGCCTGCTGCGGGGTGGTGCTGTCGCCGAGTGCCGAGGCGAAGACGTCTTCGACGGCTCATCGGCAACACCGACACGCAGCGACCAGCCTCGCATGCCGCCGTCGTGCAAACCCCCAAGACGCCGTATCTTTCGCAGCCGTGGCGGATTTCCCAAAGGCCGGGCCGCCATGTGTGGCCGCAGATCTTTCCCAGAAGCCGCAGGAGGCTGCGGGGAGTGGGTCGCTCGGGGTGAGCCC
>CALCGM010000316.1 GCA_937900985.1 uncultured Planctomycetaceae bacterium
CCCATGCTCGTGGGGCAGGTAGAAGCAGTCGGCCAGGAGGCCGAGTTCGTCGGCAGTCACCGGCTTCTGCTCTTCGCCAAGCAGGCCAAAGGCAGGCAGCCAGTCGTCGATCGCCCGCTCAAAGGCCTGCCGTGGCTGCCAGGCTGCCGCGGGCTCTGCCGACGCGAGGGTGGTGAGAAACTGCCCCAGCGTGTGGCACGCAACAAAGTTCAGGGGCAGCTCGTTGTTGGGGTTGAGCAGGAGGCCGCGGACCAGCGGGGCAATCGATGGCGGCCGACCGGCATAGGGACCGGCAAAGAACCGGTCGGCGTCGTAGTCGTTGGCAAACAGGTTGTCCCAGATCACTGGCGGCCGCTGGAGCAGCCGGCCAACGCTCGCCAGATGCTCGGGACTGATCTCCCGTGAGATGATCTCGGGGCCGGTCCAGAGCACATCCACCGCAGGATCGAGCCGCTCGCCCAGTTCGGCGAGGTAGCCGCTGCCGCCCAGTTCGGCATTCGCCATGCGGGTGCAGTAGGCAGTGGGGCAGAGCAGGAGGCGGCCCTCCGGCACCCGCTCGGCAAGCCAGGCCTGCAGCTGATTGGCCACGCTCGCCTGGGCCTGGGCGAGTGAACCAAACTCCGCCGCGTCGGCTGGCTCAAGCACGCCGGGGATGTCGTCAAACAGGATCGCGATGTCCCGGCCCCCCAGTGCAACGATCTGCTCACTGCGGGCGATCAGCCGGTGGAGGTCGTCGGCCGAGCCGTAGCGGATGTCGAGGCCGGGGTGGATCGCGTAGACCAGGCGGATCCCACGCGTGCAGCAGTCGCGGATTCGTTCGGCCAGCGTCGCCGCGTCGTCAGCCGGCAGCAGCGAACGCCAGAGTGCCCGGTGATGCGGATCGTCTTTGGGAGCGTGGAAATAGGTCTGCAGGCCGCAACTGGCCATCCAGTCAAACAGCTGCAGCCGCTCCTCCCGCGACCATGGCCTCCCGTAGAAGCCTTCGATCACCCCGCCCCCCCACCGCACTGACGACACCATCGCCTCTCTCTTCCTGAAGCACGCACGCTGGTTGCCCGGCTGAGCCCCGCCGTCCACGACGAGCATAGCCGATCGCTCCCGCGGCCAGCGGATCCGCCGGCATCCGTCTGCTATAACCCGCAGCGGAATCGTCTGCTTCACACACCGCAGCCACACCCCCGGAGGCAGCAGCGGCATGGCACGCATCTACTACGTTGGCGACTGGGCGGTCCTGACCGGCCCCTGGTTTGCGGAGTCTCCCTTTCAGAATGCGATGAAGGGGATCGATGTCTTCAACTACGGCACCTGGCTGACCGAAGCACTCGAGTCGACCGGTGAGCATGAGGTCACCAGCGTGCCCTCCTGGGATTTCTACAAACTCGGCCCCGGCGAATACGAGCAGGTGCTGGCCGACTACGACGTGGTGATCTTCAGCGATGTCGAAGGCAAGCTCTTTCAGCTCGCTCCCAACTTCTTTGACCGCTCGAAGTTTGGCGACGGCGTGCTCACGTTTCCCGATCGCGTGCGGCTGACGATTGAAGCCGTGCAGGCGGGCAAGGGGCTGATGCTGCTGGGCGGCTGGTATTCATTCACCGGCGAACAGGGCAAGGGGGGCTGGGGCCGCACGCTGCTGAAGGATGCGATGCCGGTGGTCTGCCTGGACCATGAAGACCTGGTGGAGAGCACCGAGGGCTACCATCCCGTCGCCTCCGACGCCGGCCGGCAGGCGTTTGGCGACCTCGATCTGACGGGCTGCCCACCGATCATGGGCTACAACCAGGTTGGCCTGAAGCCTGGCGTGGAGCCGCTGCTGACGCTGGCCGAAACAGGCGACCCGCTGCTCGTCAGCCGGCCGGTGGGGCAGGGCAACGTGGTCTGCTACACCTCCGACCCTGCTCCCCACTGGGCCTGCAACCTCGTCTTCTGGCCCCACTACGCCGACTTCTGGCTGCGGTGCCTCGACCTCGCCCTTGGCCGCTGAGCGGCTGGCGGCGGGAAGGCCCTACTCGTTGTTGCCAAAGCTGTTGGCACTGCGGGTCTCCAGACGATGCCGCAGATCGATCAACTGCTCGGTGAGCTGGTCGATGTGCCACTGCATCTCGTCGATCGGCGAAGGCACGTAGGACGGGTTGCGATAGAGCTCAAGACGAAGCTCGGCGATCTCCACCATCGTCTCCAGCCGCTGGATGTTGATCTCTTTCACCGCTCTTGGAGATCGTTTGTTGGCCGCCCGGGCGGCATCGAGGTCGGAGCGGGCTGTCTCTGCGGCGAGTTCTGCAACCGCAAGCCCGAGCTCCCGAGCCGACGACTGCGGCTTGCCCTGGGCGATCTCCAGCTGCCGCTGCATCAGCCGCACATGGTTGGTGAGCCGGGTGATCTCCAGCCCACCGATCGCGTTTGGCGCGGGCCTGTTCAGCTTCACTGCCCGCTGCAGGTCGAGCTCCGCAAGTTTCAGCCGGGCCATCGCATACCGCAGTTGGAGGTCGCCCACATCGCCGTCCTCGACATCGTCGGCAGGCCCCTCCGGCTGTGCTGCAGGAGCTCCGCCGTCATCGGCAGCGGCCAACTGAACGCCAAAACTCCAGCAAACACCGAGCAACGCGGCCAGCAGCACGCCGGCCTCCGCCACCCCCGCTCGTCGGGCCCGTCTCGGAGAACCGCCTGCCGGGCCCTGCCATCGCGTCTGCCATGCTGCCATCGTCATCGTCTGGCCTCCCAGTCTTGTCGGCCTTTCCACACACTCCACCTACTCAGGGGAGTGGGGCGACCCGCACACGTGATTGTACGTTGCCGGTGTTTCGGGAACGACCTGCGGGCTCAGGGTTCCGCCAGGCCTCGGGCGGTCGTTCCCGAATCGCGGCTCCTTTTCGAGCCGATGCGAAGCCGGCACACGCCGCAGAAAAGGGACGGCTTCGGTATCATGTCCGCGGTTTCCTTTCACACTCCCAGCAAGGCCCTGACGATGTCCGACACCCTCTCCGAACTCAAAGCCTGCGACCTTCTCACACAACTGTTTCGAGCTCGTGGCTACAAAATCGCCCGCAACGTGATGTTTCGCGAGTATGGGGTGGTGTTTCACATCGACGGCTGGGACGCCAAGGCCCGCGTCGGATTTGAGTTTCTCTCGAGCGAAGACGACGACCACGACGACCTCGACCTCGAGGAATACAAGGCGCTGATGATGGCTCAGCAGCGGGGTGAGCTGTCGCTGTTTGTGATCGACGAGGTGGAGCCCGTCTCCGAAGCCGACCTCGTTGCCACCGTCAACGACTTCCTCGACGAAGTCGAACTCGCCCGCCAAGCCCGCGGCGGCAAGCCACGGGCTCCCAAGAAGGCGGCGAAGAAAAAGATCGCCCAGCGAAAGAAAGCCGCCAAAAAGAAGCCCGCCCCCACACGGCCGGCAACCAAAAAGCCCACCAAAAAGGCTGCGAAGAAGTCGGCAAAAGCCCGCAAACGCTAACACAGCGGCCCAGACCGCGAGCGTTCGCCGACCCACCGAGCCTCCACTTCTTTGTCAGGAAAGGGAGCGGGACGGGGCCTCGGGCCGCGAAGCGGATACACGCGCAAGCGGGACGGGTCCTCGGGCCGCGAA
>CALCGM010000317.1 GCA_937900985.1 uncultured Planctomycetaceae bacterium
CCTCGGCAAAGCCGAGGCCGCTTCGCGGCCCGAGGACCCGTCCCGCTTGCGTGTGCATCACTTCCTGCGCAAAAAAACGGGTCTTGCGGCGGAAGGCCGGCAAGACCCGTTGGGGATCTTTCGGATCAGTCTTGTTCCTACGGCAGCCGCTTGACGCGGATGTTGCGGTAGTGGACTTCGCTGCCGGGGTCGTGGGCCTGCAGGGCGAACGTGCCGCTGGAGAGCTTGTGATCTCCGCCGCCGCCGGGAGCTGCGCCGGTCACACCCTCGGGCTCGACATACTCAAAGAGCACCTTGCCGTTGACGATCACGGTCATCGCCTTGCCCTTCACGATCAGCTCCTGCGTGAACCACTCGTTGTCTTCCGCCGGAGGCGTGAAGTTCTTCACGAAGTAGTAGATGCTGCCGGTGCGGACCGGGTCGCCCTGCGAGTTGTTGACCTGCATCTCGTAGCCCTTGGCTGGCCAGCCGTCGTCTTGCCACTCGGTGTGGAAGAAAATGCCGGAGTTGGCGCCGGGCTTGGTCATCACTTCAGCTTTGAAGTGGAAGTTCTTGAACTCGGCCGAGCTGTCGGCGTCACCGACGTAAAACAGGTGGCTGCGATCGCCGCGACAGACGATCTCGCCGTCGACGAGCTTCCAGCTGTCGAGGTTCTCGTTGGCCTTCCAGCCGTCCATGCTCGTGCCATCAAAGAGCACCTCGAAGCCGTCTTCGTCGTCGGCAGCCCAGGCGGGAACTGCCACCAGGGCCACGGCAACCATGGCGAAGATCGACCACAGGCCGGCACCAAATCGTTTCTGCGTCATCTCATACTTTCCGCAAGGGGTGGTGAACTCGAGTGCGTGCCGTTCCTGCGGCCACGGGCCGCATGGCCGTGGCGTTCCCCATTCCGCGCAGGGCCGGCGGGAGAGCGGAACCTCCGCTCTCTCAGGCCACGATGGTACGTCGGACGCGTGACGGCCGCCAGCAGCCTGCCCGCTCTCAGAGGATCGCCAGTGGGTTGCGGTTCTCTTCCAGCGTTCCGCGGGTCACACCCACTCGGTTGCTGGCCTTGAGCTGCTGCCAGACGTCACGGCCAGACCGCCTGCCGGCGAGCAGCTCACGATAGGCGGCGAGGATTGCCCGCACCTCGGCGTCAGGCTCGTCGAGGAGTTCGACGCGGACGTGTCGCACCCCCCGCTCGAGCAGCGCTGGCACCGCCTCTGCACCGCTTTGGGGCGTGGCATTGAAGAGCGTGTTGCGACAGCCCACATCCGCGGTCAGGCGGTGCTGCACACCCTGCCGGTCGCGCAGGTGCACCGCGTGCACGTCGCACGGCCGGCCGCAGGTCGTCTTGTCGGTGCCCGGTGAAAGCACCGCACAAAACACGCAGTGCTCCATGTGAAACATCGGCATGTGCTGATGGATCACCACCTCCAGCCAGGCAGGCGGTGTGGCCGCGACGAGCGCCAGCAACTGCTCACGATTGCAGTCATACGACGCCGTGACCCGCTGAAGCCCTGCGGCCATAAAAAACCGTGCGGATCGCTCGTTGGTGATGTTGAGCGAGAAGTCGCCCTCTGCCGGCAGGCCCGCTTCGCGGAAAAACCGCAGGGCCGCCATGTTCCGCACGAGCACGCCATCGGGCTCAGCCTTGGCCATCAGCCGAAAGATGCCCGTCTCGCCCGGCTTGTGGATGCGGGGCGTGGCGATCAGGAGCCGCGCCCCCACGCGGCGAGCCGCCACCACCGCCTCGCGATACTCGCGGATGTCGGCGAAGTCGGCGGCCAGCTCGCGCTCGCCCATGTCGAGCACCGCACGCAGCTGACCGAGCGAGCGACACAGCACGCGGAGCACCGGCAGCGAGGAAGGGGCGGGCATCTCTTGCGGCAGTATGGGCTCAGCCGCAGCACGGGAGGCTGCCTGCCGATGGGTGTGGGCGGCCGCGGCCGCTTCCAGGCCAGCCACAAGCTGCTTGCGAACGGCCCCCAGCACGCTCAGGGGCAGCATCGGCCGGCCGATGATCTCGGCGGTGAGGCCCCGCAACGCAAAGGGGGTGCCGCCAAGCCGTCCAAACTGTCGGCGGAGCAGCTCTGCATCAAGCGGATGCTTCACCGCTTCTTCGGCCCGCTCTGTCGACGTCACCGAGCAGCTCGCCCCAGCGGCCGTCGTCGCCTGCACTTCAATCGCCGCCCCCACGCTCGCGCGAACATGCAGGTCGACCGGCTGCCGCCGCAGAGGCACCGCCGATGTGAAGCTCTTGCGAAGCCTGGAGGTCAGCTGGGGGTCATCGGTCTTCCAGACAGCCTGGCCAGCAGCCAGCCTGCCGAAGTCGATCGCCCCGTGGCCAAAGGTGAGGCCAACGCGTCCGGAGGCAACCGCACCGGTTTCGGAGTGTCCGCCGGCAAAGACCTCATACACGCGGCCGCCAGCGGCCTCGTCGCTGGTAACGCCGCAGTCGAAGGCCACGCCATCTCCCCGCTTCACTCCACCGGCAAGCCCCTCAGCCAGATCGACGACCACGCGGCCCCCGCGCACCTCCACCACGGTGCCCAGTCGCACCCCCCGTTTCGCGCTGCTGGTGGCAGGCACGAGCCGCTTATGGTCGATGCCGGCAAGCCATCCCGTGGAGAAGCCGCGGGAGAACGAGAGCTCCATCTCCTCGACATCACACGGAGAAAAGCTCGCAGCCGCCCCGCCGACAGCCTCGTCGATCGCACGCCGGTAGTGTCGGGTGATGTTGGCGACATACTCCGCGGTCTTCAGCCGTCCCTCGATTTTCATGGACGACACCCCCGCCTCGATCAGCTCAGGCACCAGCGGATAGCCGGCCAGGTCTTGCGGTGAAAGCAGGTATTTCTGCAGGCCGAGTTCGACCTCGCTTCCATCGCAGACCAGGTCATACGGCAGCCTGCAGGCCTGGGCACACTGCCCGCGATTGGCACTGCGGCCCCCGAGAGACTCGCTCGTCAGGCACTGCCCGGAGTAGGCCACGCACAGCGCCCCATGCACAAACACCTCCAGCGGCATCGTGGTCTGGCGGCGGATCTCCCTGATCTCGGCGAGCGAGAGCTCCCGGGCCACCACCACCCGCTCCATGCCAAGCTCTTCGGCGAGCGAAATCGTTTCGGCACTGGTGAGCGTCATCTGCGTCGAGGCATGCAGCGGCAGCCCTGGGCAGACTTCCCGCAGGAGCCTCGCCGCGCCCACGTCCTGCACGAGCACGGCGTCGACTCCCGCAGCATCGCAGGCCTCCGCCACGCGACGAAACTCCTCGAGCTCGTCGGAAAAGACCAGCACGTTGAGCGTGGCGTAGCCGGCAACTCCCCGTCGATGCAGGGTCTGCATCAGCTCGGGAAGGTCGTCGACGGCAAAGTTGGCTGCACGGGCCCGTGCATTAAAACCGCAGTCGAGGCCGAAGTAGACGGCGTCGGCCCCGTTCTCAATCGCTGCCTGCACGCACTCCCAGTCGCCAGCTGGGGCGAGCAGTTCGGGGGTGGGGCGGTGGGATTGGTGGAGGGCCATGGGTGTGGTTGAGTGTAGCCGCTTTGGGGTGGGCCGCTCGGGGTGAGCCCGGGGCTGTCCCTCCGGACGCTCACTGCGGGCCCTCCAGG
>CALCGM010000318.1 GCA_937900985.1 uncultured Planctomycetaceae bacterium
CGACGCGGTGTCCCCCGACTGGCGTCGGGGGCTTCTATGGGCCTCCCAGGCCCGGATCGGCCGGGCGTGGCCGGGTTTCACCCGAAAAACCTGCATTTCCCGCTCCCTGCGGCTGTGAGCGGCTCCTCACTGCGGTGAGGAGCCCAGAAAACCCTTGAAAACAAGGAGTTTTCGCCCATTCAGGGCCGGTTTCCAGCCTCCCTCACCACGCGTGGTGGTGATTTGGTGATTTCACCAAATCAGCCGTCCCAGGATTTTTCTGGTGGCGGTTTTGCCTTGTTTTCCAGGGGTAAACGGGTGTTGCGGGAACGCTCTGCGGGCTTTGGCACGGGATGTGCATTTCTTCCCTCCTGTCGCGAACGGTCGCGGCGGCTGGTGCGAGGCACTGGCGGCCGCAACGGGATCGCGGGTTTTGAAACACACAGCGGTGGGTCGTCCGCCGAGAAGGAGGAGTCCGATGATGGTCGTGGCCTCAGGCATCACGTCCGACGAAGTGCGTTCGCTGGCGAATCATTCGCCTGCCGTTCGTGCCGGACGGATCCCGGGATTGCTGAAGTGCTTGGTCGTGTCTGGAGACGAGCGGCTTCGCCACCGTCTCGACACGATGGCCGATCTCAGTGGCTGGTCGGCGTGTGAGACGCCGTCCGACTCCGGTGAGCTTCGGTCAGTCGTCGATGGCGACTTTCATCTTGTGGTCGTGGACATCGCCAGCCCCCTTGGCGATCGGGTCTCCGACACGGTGGAGATCGCCGAGGAGTTCGCAGGTCGCAGCAACACCCTCGTGGTGGTGTGCGGTTCTGGCGAGAGCGTCGACGAGGAACTGTGGGCCCGCCAGTTGGGCGCCTGGGTGTATCTGCCCGGTGTTTCTGGTGGGGATGCCTTGATGTCGCTGTACGCCGAGGCCCGTCGGGTCGTCGAGCGTCGGGGAGCCTGGCAGTTCGTGTAGGTGCGGCTGCGGCGTCCGCGCCGCGAGTTGCCCCTCGGGATCGATGGATTCGAGATCGCTTTTCCCGTTTCCGGCCGTGTGGCTGGCGGGATTTTGACCAGTGGATTTGAAACGAACCGCCCCCTTGAGTGGGGCTTATTTGCAAAGGAGCAGTGTCATGAGCGCAGCCGTGGAAACCTACCGTGACGAGATGGAGGCGACCTACTCGGTCGATTGCAGCCGGAGCCATGAGCCGATCAAGAGCCGGCACCGGCATCCTGAATACCGCCGCACAGGCGGTGCCCCCACGCGGGTGAGCGGCATGCACTGCCGCCGCAGCAAGCGTTGGACGTGGGGAAGCGGGCGGAGTGCCCGAATGCTGAACATGCGGGCTTTCGCCGGAGCGGTGGCCTTGGCCGTCGCCGGCGTGGCCTCGACGGTGCTGGGCGTGACGATCGACATGCAGACGATCGGTAACCCTGGCAATGCCCCGTACCTTTTCAATGGTCTGGGTGGTGTCAACTACACCTACGACATCGGGACGTATGAAACGACCAACGCCCAGTATGTCGACTTTCTGAATGCTGTTGGCCAGAGCAATCCCAACGGGATCTACAGTGCCAGCATGGGAACCAACACCAACGGCGGTATCGTGCAGAGCGGTTCGCCCGGGTCCTACACCTACTCGGTGAAGACTGGCACGAACCCGCAGGGTGCGTCCTACGGGACTGCCCCGGTGATGCTCGTGAACTGGTTCTCCGCGGCCCGGTTCGTGAACTGGCTGACGAATGGGCAGCAGACTGGGGCTCCAGGTGTCAACTCGCTGGAGACTGGTTCCTACACGCTGAGCAATGCGACGAGCGGTCCACTCCCGAGTCGGAACCCCGGAGCCACCTACGTCCTGCCGAGCATGGACGAGTGGTTCAAGGCTGCCTTCCACAACGCGTCTGGCCTGTCCTCGGTCGACTACAACCTCTGGGGCACCGGCACGAGCACCCAGCCGACTGCGAACGTGACCAACCCGCTGCTCGCCAACGTGGCCAACTACGGCAAGACGGTGACTCCGACCCTGGGACCACTCGACGTCGGAGCCTACGCCAACTCGCTCTCCTCCTACGGCCTCTATGCGACGATGGGCAACGCCGCTGAGATCACCCAGACGATCAATCCTTCAAGCGACACGATGTACCAGGCGATGTCGGGTAGCTGGTCGACCAACCCCGGTAACATCCTGGCCTTCAATGCGATCCTCGGTGGTGGCTCTGGGACCTTCGTGAACGGCACCGCCGCCACGGCCCAGATCGGCTTCCGCGTCGCCGCGGTGCCTGAGCCGGGCTCGATCGCCCTGGCTGGAGCCGGAGCAGCCGGTCTGGCTGGCCTGCAGTGGAGCCGACGCCGCAAGGCGAAGGCCCTCAAGGCCGCCTGATCGCAACAATAAACGCAACTGTCGGTGAGACCCCGCCCCCCGCGAAAGCGAGGGGCGGGGTTTTT
>CALCGM010000319.1 GCA_937900985.1 uncultured Planctomycetaceae bacterium
CTCGTTCGAGTTCGGCCACCACGACCACCCGTTCGCGGCCCTCCACCTCGATGGAGAAGGCGGCCACACTGCCGGCCCGCACGACAGGGCTCGTGTCTTCGACAGAGGCTTCGAGGTCCTGCGGGTAGTGGTTGCGGCCGCGGATGATGATCAGGTCTTTGAGCCGACCGGTGACAAACAGCTCACCGTCGTCAAAAAAGCCCAGGTCGCCCGTCCGCATATACGGCCCCGGATGACGGCCGCTTCGATCTCCCTCCGGCAGCTGGAGCATGGCCCCAAAGGTCTCCTGGGTCGCTTCGCGACGGTTCCAGTAGCCCTGGGCCACACTCGGCCCGCTCACCCAGATCTCCCCCACACGACGAGCAGGCAACGGGCTGAACGTCTCGTGATCGACGATCGCGACGTCCTGCCCCTCAAGCTCGCCGCCGCTGCCGACAAGCCGCCGCATGCCAGCAGACGCGTCGCTGCCCGGCTCGGCCTGGTCGCTTTCCAGCGCGGTCGCATCGAACGAGCGAATCACCGGCGGCTCAAACTTCATGCCGCCGGTCACCATCAGCGTGCTCTCGGCAAGCCCGTAGCAGGGGAAGAACGCTTCCCGGCGGAAGCCACACGGTTCGAAGGCTTCGCAGAACGCATCGATCGTTTCCGGCCGCACCGGCTCTGCGCCGTTAAACGCGAGCGACCAGCTGGAGAGATCGAGCTCGGCGCGCTGCTCTGGCGTGGTCTTTCGCACGCACAGCTCGTAGGAGAAGTTGGGCCCGCCGCTGATGGTCGCCTTGTATTTCGAGATCGCCTGCAGCCACCGCAGCGGCTTCTGCAGGAAGGCGACCGGCGACATGATCACGTTGAACTTGCCACCGTAGAGCGGCACCAGGATGCCACCGATCAGCCCCATGTCGTGAAAACTCGGCAACCAGAAAACGCCCGACTGGCTGCGGGTGATCTCGAAGGCCTGCATGATTCGCAGCGAGTTGTGCAGCAGGTTGCCGTGCGAGAGCATCACCCCCTTCGGCGTGCCCGTGGAACCGCTGGTGTATTGCAGGAAGGCCAGCGTGTCGCCATCGATGTCGGGCCGGTCCCACTGGTCAGCCCAGTGGTCTTCCAGCTCGCTGTCAACCTTCCAGAGCAGCGACTCAAGGCTCGGTGCCGTCGCCCGCAGCGAGTCAAAGCGATCGAGCACGTCGCGAGTGGTCAGGGCCACCGACGCCCGCGCATCGGCGGCAATGGTTTCGATCCGCTCCACGGAACGGTTCTTGCGGGGCGGATAGGCCGGCACCGCAATCGCACCACCGTAGAGGCACCCCATGAAGGCCGCGATGAAGTCGAGCCCGGACGGGTAGAGCAGCAGCACCCGCTTGCCCCGCATCCCGGAGGCCGCCAGCCACGCCCCCACGCCTCGCGCCTTTCGGTCGAGTTCGGCGTAGGTGATGTTGAGTTCTTCCTGCTCGCCGTCCACCAGAAAGGTAAACGCACGATCATGAGGTCGATA
>CALCGM010000320.1 GCA_937900985.1 uncultured Planctomycetaceae bacterium
GGCACCGCCTGAGGAATCCTCCGCCCCGTCAACAGCCAGCCCAGCCGAATCGGCAGTTTCTGCCATCCGTAAGCCGATTCCTGACAAGCTCGTCGTGCTTACCTTCGACGACTCCGCCAAGTCGCATGCCACGATCGCAGCCCCGCTGCTGAAACGTTACGGCTTCGGAGCGACGTTTTTCATCACCGAGGGATTCGACTTCCGCGACAACAAACAGGATTACATGACCTGGGAAGAAATCCGCGGCCTGCACGACGCCGGCTTCGAGATTGGCAACCACACCCGTGATCACCTGGGCATCACTGCAGCCACGGTCAGCCGACTCTCCGAGCAGCTCGATGGCATCGCGAAGCAGTGCGCTGCCCACGGGATTCCGCGTCCGGTGACGTTTGCCTGGCCGGGCAACGCCACGAGCCCTCAGGCCTATGAACTCCTCGTTGACCATGGGATCCTCTTCGCCCGCCGCGGCGGTGCTCCCGAGCGGCCCTACGAAACGGGCGAGGGGTTTGCCTTTGAGCCGGGCCGCGACCATCCTCTGCTGCTGCCTTCGGCTGGCGACGCCCGCCCCGACTGGACCCTTGAAGACTTCGTGAAGGCGGTCGAGCAGGCCCGCGACAGCCGCATCGCGATCCTGCAGTTCCACGGTGTCCCCGACACGGCCCACGACTGGGTCAGCAGCAGCCAGCCCAACTTCGAGGCCTACCTCCGCTACCTGCACACCGAAGGCTACCGGGTGATCGCCCTGCGAGACCTCCGCGAGTTCGTCGACCCTGCCGTCACCCCCGCGGATCCCCAGCAGGTGATCAGCGAACGCATCGAAACTGGCAACGCGAGGCGACCATGACCCCCACGTGCCGAGGCGTATCAGGGCGGACGAGAAGCTTTCGACGAGACACTCCTCGTGCGGTGCTGACGCGGCCAAAGCTGCATCCGTTGGCTCTAAAACGTGCGTGCCGCCTACAGGGCATCGCCGCCGTCCTCGCTCTGCTGAGCGGCGGGAATGCCGTCGCCCAAGACTTTCGCGTCGAACCCTACCTACAGAATCCATCCAGCGACGCGATCACGATCCGCTGGCTCAGCGAAACAAGTGACGGGGGCTCGGTGTCGATCGACGGTCGCGTCATCGCGTCATCGCCCACCGAGGCGACCTCTCTCGACTACCAGGCGGCCGAGCCCTCGACGGAACGTTTTACCGGGGTGCCCTGGCTGCACACAGTTCGGGTGACCAACCTGCTGCCGAGCACGTCGTACAACTACAGCGTGGCGCAGGGGTCGACGACAAAGCAAGGGACTGTCGTCACGCCGATCACGTCAGCAGCCTCCAGCGGCCTTGCCAGTGGGAGCGGCGTGCGACTCTTTGTCTACTCCGACACCGAAACTCAGCCCGAGAGCCGAACGTCGAGAGTTGCTTGGGCGGAACCGGCCGGAGCCAATCGCCCCGCCTGGGTCGGCGGGCAGTATGTAGCCACCGAGACTGAAGGCTACACGCAGAATCTGGCCATCGTTGCCCAGCGGGCAGCGGAGGCTCAAAGCCTGGGGCGAGCCACGATGATCGCCATGCCTGGAGATCTTGTTGAGAGCGGAGGCGAACAGCGTGACTGGGATGAGTTCTGGCGACACTCAGCCGGGCCGTCTGGAACCGTGGCCACATCCACCGCGATCGTGCCAGGCCTTGGCAACCACGACAACTATGGCGGGCCAGGAGCGCTTGGCGGCTACTCATCGGCCGCAGCCGTTGCGGCAGTCGACAAGTACCAGACCTACTTCGAAGTTCCCGACAACTCGGCCAGCCACGCCGACCACACGGGTCGCTATCACCGTGTCGACTTCGGTCCTGTCACGATGCTCACGATCGACTCAAGCAATGGCGGCACCCAGGCCACGGTGACCGACACCAACTACTTCCTCGACAACGCGGCGAATCCTCAGATTCCCGACTACATGCCAGGCTCACCGCAGTACCAGTGGCTTGAAGCCCAGCTGCACTCAGCTCGCACCGAGGGACAGGTGGTCTTCGTGCAGTATCACCATGCGGCCTACTCTGTTGGCCCTCACGGATATCCCGCAGGCTCTGGAGCCGGCTTCGACACGCAGTCGGGCCAGCCGCTTCGCGTGTTGACTCCTCTGCTTGATGCGTACGACGTCGCCGCGGTGTTTTCCGGGCACGACGAGATGTATGAGCACTCGATTGTTGACGGGATTCACTTCTACGACGTCGGTGCCAGTGGCGACGGCCTTCGCGGGCCCCAGGCAGACCTCACCAATCCCTACCAGGAGTTTCTCGCCCACACCGATGCGCCGGAAATCTGGTCAGGCGACGTGCTCGCCTCGGGCGGCAAGCACTATGGTCACCTCGAAATCGACGTGCTCCTCAGCGAGAGTGGGCTCTGGAATGTGACCATCACGCCCGCCTATGCCTTCCCCGTGCTTTCCCCAGCAAATCCGGGGGAGATCCTCAGCTGGGAACGCCGGACCTACGACGACGTGGTCACGTTTGTTGCCGTTCCCGAGCCATCGACGCTGCTCCTGCTCACAGCTGGATGCGTGACCGCCATCTTCACGTCGCTCTTTCCGCGAAGGACATCTCGCAGCACCAGCACCCGCCCCCTGCCTGAAGACCGTGGGCTCACATCTGCCCGTTCCCCTGCGGCTGTGGTAAAAATGCTGATACCACGCGCCCGTAGCTCAGTTGGATAGAGCATGGGATTTCTAATCCCAGGGTCACAGGT
>CALCGM010000321.1 GCA_937900985.1 uncultured Planctomycetaceae bacterium
CGAGGCGACCGCGTAGAGGGCAAACAGCTCCCGCTTCCGCTGCGGCAGGAAGGGATCTTCCGGCTGCTCGATGCCCAGGCACCACTGGCTGGCAGTGCGGCCGAGGATGCTCGTCGCCTTCTGGCGGAGGTTGGGGATCTCCAGAATGTCCGACAGGATGTAGTAGCCGTCGTAGCGGAGCAGCGGGTTGGCGTTGAAGAGGATGGTGGAAACGCTCGACACAAACATCACGTCGAGGCAGAGCTGGTTGAAGAGCCCCTCGTGGCTGTTCCACCACAGGAACGTGGCGATGGAGGCGAGGATCACCTCGATATACATCCCGCCGGCACCAATCGCGGCCCGCTTCCACTTGTCGGGCAGCATCCAGCTGTCCGACACGTCGCAGTAGAGGCAGGGCGTGAAGACGAGAAACATCACACCCATCTCGTGGCACTCGCCGCCAAACCGCTTGCAGGAGATGCCGTGGCCAAACTCATGGATCACTTTTGTGATCCCGAGGGCCGCTGCCAGCCAGATCCAGTTGCCGGCGGCAAAAAACTGCTGAAACTCGGGGAGCTTGCTGCGAAACTCGGCAAAGTTGACCGTGACCAGCAGGCCTGCCGAACCGACCAGCACCATCGCCGCGGTCAGCGCCGGCCAGCTGAAGAGCCAGCCGAGCCAGGGATCGAGCTTGTTGAGAATCTGATCGGGGTCGATGCCACGAAACCGCAGGGCCATCACGTTGGAGAGCCAGGCCACCCACTGCTTCCAGATCCGCTGATTGCGGCGCTCGTAGAGCTGCGGCCCCTGCCCCGGCCGGTCGCCGATCACCAGGCCTGAGCGATGGAGCATCGAGACAAACCGCGACACCTCTTCGAGGGTGATCCGCCGCGGCGGAAACTCGGCCTCAAACGCCTCCTGGAGCTCCTCGAGGCTCTTCTTGCCGTCGAGCATCTCAAGCAGGGCAAACTCTTCCGGCCGGAAGCGGAAATAGGCCAGCGCAATAGGATCCTTGACCACCCACCAGACCTGCCCCTGGTAGACCTGACGAATCGTGACCAGGTCGCCACGGCGGCGGAGGCCCACCGGGCGGGTCGTGCTGGAGCGAAATGCCTCGGCGGTGGCCATCGTGAACCTACCGGGATGCCGTCTCGGTCCGCTGCCGCCGCACCGCAGGCAGCGGATCCTGCTGGGAGTGGATCGTCATCTGCACCGTCTGGCCCGGCCGCAGCATCCACTCTTCAGGATGCCCTTCTTCGAGCTGGCGGTTTTCGACCTCGGCCCAGACGAGATACTCACCGCCCGATTCCACGATGGGGCTGGTAAACACGATGCGACCGGTGAACGTTTCTATCCGCTCATCGGCCAGCGTCACCTTGACGGTGACCGGTCGGTCGCGAACCTTGTCGGGATCGAAGCGGGAGGCGTCGACGAAGCCCTCGACGCGGAGCCGATCGGTGCGGACCACGCGGGCGAGCGGATCGCCCGGCTGCATCCATTCGCCCAGGTGCGGAAAGACCCGCACCACCACGCCATCGAGCGGCGAGAGAATCTTGCGGCGGTCGATCTTGTTTTCCGCCGCAGCGATATCAACCTCCTGCGACTGCACCGCCATGACCGCGAGCTTCCGCTCCACCTCGGCCTGTTCGATCTGCAGTTCGCCCCGTTTCCAGGTCAGCTGCAGCCGGTCGAGCTCGACGCGGGTCACGCTCCCGGGCACCCGCTTGTTGGATTCGTTGGCCTTGTCGTATTCCGCCTTGGCGACCTGCTCGGCGGCAACGGCATAGCGGACATCGACATCGCTCTCGGCCTTGGCCTGCGCCTGGGCATGCTCGGCAACCGCCTTGCGTCGGTCGAAGTCGGGCTGGCTGTCGTCGATGCGGGCGATCAGGTCGCCACGGCTGACCACGTCTCCTTCGCGAA
>CALCGM010000322.1 GCA_937900985.1 uncultured Planctomycetaceae bacterium
TGGCACCGGAATGCTTCAGATCTTCGATGCGGTCGGGCTCACACATGCCCGAGATGCAGATAATCCGCACCTCGTCCATCGACGAATCGCTCCGCACCCGCTGGCAGACCTCTTTGCCGTTGATGTCTGGCAACATTACGTCGAGCACGATGAGATCGGGACGGTACTCCTTCACCATCATGCCCGCATCAAACCCATTATTGACACTCCGCACTTCGAAGCGGCCATCCCGCTCGAGCACATCGGTGATCAACTCCACAAGATCCTGATCATCGTCAACAACGAGAATCTTCCGCCGACCGCTCTCGAGCGCGTCGGTGGGAATCCCATTGTCTCGCATGAACAGAAACAGCTGATCTCGCGGGATTCGCCGAAACCGGCTCCCCGGAACCCGAAACCCCTTGAGCTGCCCCGAATCAAAACAGCGAATGATCGTCTGCTGGCTGACCTTGCAGATTTTCGCCGCTTCACCGGTCGTGTACACGGTCTTTTGCATCTGCCGAACCACCCTCTCCCTAGCTGTGGTATCGCTAGTCTTTACGGCACGCCAGAGAAAACGCTCCACCCCTCGCTCAGGTCGGTTCGCGACCAAAACCTCAGGGGCAGGGTATTTCCACCAACGTGTCTAGGCCTCCTTGTTGCCCCATGACACGATCCCGGACGAACAACTCCGGACGGAACCTGCCATAACGACGCTGCGTCCAGAACGATGCAGCCAAACTGCACCGGCGCGGACAACCGGAAGAGATGGGCAGACGAGGGCAGCGAGAGGACTCCTTTTCCTCTTTGCAACAATCGTTGCCCGCTGCCAGGCTTGCCATCCTTGCCAGGCTCCCGGGAATATAGCGCAGCTTACGCAACGAGTCAACATCAACCCAGTTGCCGTAACTCCTGCCTGCGCAACACTTTGCGCAACGCGCACGAACTTCCCCCAATACCCGCATGGCCATTCGCCAGCCTTCCCCAAGCCCCCGCCTGTGCAGGTGTCGGCGACGCCCTCAGCCGGCAAACGAGGGCACGACCTCGAGGAGTTCGACGGCGGGACGGCCGTTGAGCCGAATCTCAGCGACACGGCCATAGGTGGCCGCACTCGCTTCCATCAGCTGGCCGAAGCCAGGCCCAGGCGTGACCTCCAGCAGCTCGACCTCGTGCACATCGCGATGCATGCCGGAGGCGATCAGGATCCTGCCCAGCGGCGCTCCTTTTTCGAGAATCGCCTCCCGCGACGCTGCCGGCAGGGCCGAAAGATCGATGCGGACAATCCCATACTGCACGACGCGGCCATCACCGTTGGCCAGCAGGATTTCACGGGCGTAGCGGCCCTCTGAGGCCCCCTCGGCCGCGGCGTGTTCGGCCACGACTCGCAGGCTCACCGGGCCGCCATGAAACCGCTCCATCGCGACCGTCATGTGGCTGTTGTGGGCCAGCAGGCCGGCGTAGGGCTCCGGCACGTCCGCAGCAACGGCCGATCGCAGCCTGGCAAAGCCCTCGACGTCTGGATGAAACAGCGAAACAAGCTCACCGGCGCGCCGCACGGCAGGACAGTCGGTCTCATTTCTTGATGCGGTCGAATCCGCAGGAGAAGCATCAGCCATGACCGGCTCCGGGGGGAAACATGCTCCCCCCAGTGTACCTGCTCTGCCCGCCAGCGGGCTTTCGCCAAGGCTGGCCGTTCCTCAGCCGGCGTCAGCAAGCCCCTGCTCGGGCACGGCAAGATCGAGCAGAAAATCGAGCACATCCCGCAGCCGGCTCATGCGGCATGTGGCCGCAGCCTGCGACGCCTTGTGGCGATGGTCGAGAATCATTTCACGGGCACAGGAAAACACACCCGCTGTGGCATACAGCTCACGGGCCTCCACCAGCCGGCTGGCCTGCTGCTTTGCAGCGGCCGGGCTGACCGCCTGAGAGAGCTGCAGCAGCCGAGCCCGACCGGGCTCGTCGAGCCGCTGCATGGCCACAGCCCAGAGCACGGTGGGCCGCCCCGCGAGGAGATCCCCCGCAGCCTCGCGGAGGTTTTCCAGGTCGCCGTGCCAGTCCTTGAGGTCGTTGAGCACCTGAAAGGCAATGCCGACATGCAGGGCATACTCACCAAGAGCCCCGGCCTGCCGTGGGTCACAGCCGGCGAGGCGAACGCCCATCTCGACCGCGGCGGCAAACGCGGGCGATGTCTTGAGGCCATAGATCTCCAGCGCCTCCTCCGGAGAGAGCTTCTTCTCAGGAGCGTCACGCCACCACAGCTCCGCCCCCTGCCCGCGGGCAAGCTCGAGATGGGCCTGGGAAAGAATCGCCAACAGATCCCGCTGCAGCGACGTGTCTCGCTCCGGGCCCGAGGAAAGTTTTTCGATCGCCGAAATCATGCGATAGCCAAGGCCGATCAGATAATCACCGGCATTGATCGCCGTCGGCACACCGTAGTCGCGGTGCATCGTGGGGCGTCCATACCGCATCGCATCGTCGTCTTCGATGTCGTCGTGCACGAGCGACGACTTGTGGAAGACCTCGATCGCCACGGCCGCTGCCCGTGCCTGCCGTCGCTCGCCGCCCGCGTGCGCCGGCACAACCTGCTCCGCTCGACCGTCCGCCACCACGGCATCAAAGGCGGCCAGCGCCATGAACGGCCTGAGAAACTTGCCGCCTCGCGTCAGGAAGTCGATCCCGAGCCGGCCGGTTGCGTTGACGGCAGCCAGCGGCGCATCGGCCCCTAGGCAGGCCGACTCCGCTGCTCCCAGGCCGAGATCCTCGACGAGTTCCGCGAGCGACTCGCGGGTAAACATCTCCGCCGACTCCCGCAGCAGCGGAAGGTGATCTGCCACGGGCGAAACGGAGCCTCCGGCAACGCCGAGCAGGCCGAGCACCCATTCCGCGTCGACCTGCTCGGCGGGGCAGCCACGGCGGCCATGTTCGCTCGCCGCCGGCTTCGATGGCTCGGCCCCCGCGACAGCCTCGGCCACGCTTGGGCCGGCCGCGGCTTCGTTCACCGGCACCGCCGCGATCGGCATCGCAAAGGGAGGCAGCAAGGCAAACGCCTTTTCCAGCTCGTCGAGCGAGGCCACCCCCAGCACTCCCTGGTAGAGCCCTCCGAGAACGCCGGCGATCGCCGCAGCCGCATCCCGGGTGCTCGTCACCTGCCAGCCGCTGTCGGCCGCAGCCGAGGCCAGCGTGGCATACACGCACTGCGGACCACAGGTCGCCGGTCCCTCCCGGCGGCCCTCGGCATGCCGACAGTCCGGCAGCAGGAGCAGGCGGCGCCCATCAGGCTCCGCCAGCCGATCTCGCCAGTAGGCCGTCACCAGGGCCACCATCACCCAGCCCACATGCTCGGATCGGCCGCCTCCCCGCACCACCACTTTTTCCGCCTCCGCCCGCAGCCCAGCAGGGGTGGAAACGTTTTTCGGGAGCGTGTCGGCCCTCCAGGCCGCCGCCACGTCGGCCGCAATCGCCTGCAGGCGATCACGAAGCATCTTGGGCTGCGGAACGCGAGCCAGCGGCTCAGCCGACGGCCGTGCGACCGTCGCCCTCGAGCTGCTGACTGAAGGCGTGTCGGATGAGAGGTCCGAACTTCGGACGAGGTGCGAGACTGGCTGATACACGGGGCCCCTCTCGAGGTGGGAACATCGGGCCGGCGAGCCGGTCAAAGGGCGGCAGCGGTGTGCCGCCTGGAGAGACAACCGCCCAAAACCTGCGGTCCTAACCGAAACGCCGCCGGCCGAAGACGCGAGAACCTACGCGGGCGGACGCTGGCTGTCTATCCGAAGCCGACCGTGCGACTCGCGGCCTGCCCCCGCCTGCGGGCTCAGGAGGCGACAGCCTGCGGCTCTGGCGACGCAGGCTCAAAGAAGCGATGCAGCAGGCTGTCGATCTGCAGCAGCCCCTGCCGGGTGAGCGTGATCTCGCGGTCACCGATCGAGAGAAAGCCCTCGTCCTGCAGCCCGCGCCAGATCTGGGCCCAGGCAGCGAGCACGTCGACGCCAAACTTGTCCTGCAGCCGCGACACATTCAGCCAGCCCCGCTTGAGCTGCAGGATCATCTCGCGAATCAGCCGCTCCCGTGGCGTGGGCACCATCCCGCGGGCAATCGGCAGCGTGCCCGACTCCACCGACGCAAGATAGGCATCCCAGTGCGGCTCGTTCTGGTAGTGCAGCCCCGAGACATGCCCAAAGCTCGCCACGCCGAGGGCCACCAGGTCGCTGCCCTCCCAGAGCATGTCGCGGTAGCGAAAGGAGACCCGCTGTGGATCACGCACCAGCGTGTAGCCGCTGGAGACCGCGTAGCCAGCCTCCTCAAACCGCCGGAAGGCCCGATCCACCCAGGCCCGCTTTGTCGGCCAGTCGGCCACCGGTGCAGGCACGCCGCTTTCCTTCCAGTCGTGCACGAGCGTGGTGTTGAGCGGCAGTTCCATCTGGTAGATCGTGACGCTGTCGGGCTCGAGCGCGAGCGTCTTTGCCACGGTCGCATCCCATGATTCGTCGGTCTCGCCGACCATGCCGGAGATCAGGTCGATGTTGGTGTTGGGGAAGCCAGCCGCCTTGATCCAGTCCCAGGCCCGCATGATCTCGGCGGAGAGATGGGCGCGACCGTTGGCCTGCAGGATGTCGTCGTCGAAGTTTTCGACCCCCAACGAAATGCGGGTCATGCCGAGGTCGCGGAGCGCCTTGACCTTGGGCTCGGCGAGCGTGCCGGGCTCGCATTCAAACGTCACCTCTTCGGCGTTGTCCCAGCCAAAACTCTGGTGCAGCCCCTCGACGAGCCGCTCCAGCTGCCGGACGCTCAGAAACGACGGCGTGCCACCGCCGAAATAGACGTATTTCAGCTCGCGGCCGCGAACGGCATGGCTGCCGGCAGCCAGCTCCGCCTCCCGAATCAATCCCTGCGTATACCGCTCGACATCGCTCGCCGCTTTGTCGGTGTAGACGCGGAAATAGCAGAACTTGCACCGCTTGCGGCAGAACGGGATGTGCAGATAGAGCCCCAGCGGCACACCGGACGGTGCCGCATCGAAGGCGGCCCGCACCGCGGGAACGGCCTCCGTGCCCCAGCGATCAAAGGGAGGATAGTTGGCGACAAAATAACTGCCGGGTTCGGTTGTCTCGCTCATGGATCTCCTCAAACACCGGATGGTGGTTCGCCGCTGCCGACACGCCGCCGGGCCCGATCAGCTGGTGATGCCGCGGGCCGCCAGCAGGTCATCAAAGTCGCGGAGATGGTACGCCACGCCCGCCTTGTCGAGAACGCGACACAGGCCCCGCAGGGCGATGCCCATGCCATCAGGCCCGCTGGTTCCGCCAAACTGGCCGCCACCCCGCACGTGGGGCTCGAGGTCGACAAACACCCCAGGAATGCCCCGGCGCTGCAGCCGCTTCTGCAGCGAGGGCAGCATCGTCTTCAGGTCGGCAAAGATCTTGGCGTGGTTGGCCGAGCCGCGGTCGGCGGGCACAAAGTGCGAGAGGGCATCCTCATCGACATGCCCGCCCTTGGCTCCCGCGCCCGCAGCCGACCGCTTCGGCGAGCGGTAGTCTTTGACGTGCACCCAGCCGAGGCCAGGCTTCATCGCTTCCCACTGTTTGAAAACCTCAGCCGGCGAGAAGCCCTGCACGATCAGGTTGGCCGCGTCAAAGACCAACACCAGGGCAGGATTGTTGACACGACGATGAATCTCGGCGAGGAGATGCCCCGTGCGGCCCACGAGATTCGCCTCCACCTCAAGCCCGAAGGTCAGGTCCGAGCGATGACAGGCGTCGGTGATCTGGCCGATCTGGTCGACCGCCTGCTCGAGATGCGCCTCGGGATCCGCGTCGCGTGGGGGATAGAAGGAGAAGCCGCGGATCAGTTTGGTTTCAAACGCGTGGGCCCGTTCGCAGGCCTTCACAACGTCTTTCGCCAGGTACTTCTTAAACGGCACGTAGCGGTTGGTCGTTCCATCGTCGACATCGACGAGCTTCACCTTGCCGATCGGGGAGGCGATCGAAGCGACGTTGAGGCCGTAGGTGTCTTCGAGATGCCGCAGCTCTTGGATTTCACGCAGCGTGAGATCCATCACGTTCTTCACGCCGCGGCCCAGATCGACAAACCGCAGGCTGTAGTATTCAAGGCCGAGAGCCGCGAGGGCCGAGAACTGCTCGACGGCCGTGAGGTTGAAGGCGGCTTCATCAGCCAGAGCTGACAGCAAAACTCCACGCGATGTGGCCATTGATCTCTCCGAGAGGCGCGTGTGTCGCGCGAGGGTCATCGTGCCAAGTTCTTCACGCCCGAGCCACCGATGGCTCGAGCAGCACCCGCGGCTCTGAGGGCAGCACGCAGCGTTCACCGAGGGCACCAGTGGCCACCATGGGCACGACTGCCAACGAGCAGGTATTGTGGGCCAGGGCGATCGCTTCTTCAACCGCGAGCCCCCCGCAGGGCTTCCCGGAGGCTCTGGTCGATCACCCGCGACGAGACGGTCTGAACATCGGTTTTGTGCTGGGGTTTTGTGCTGGGAATGTGCCATGACAACTGAGGCAGATGGTGATCGAGCACCCGCGAGCCCGCGGACGGCGGTGGTCCTGCTCTCCGGTGGCCTTGATTCGGCCACGGCGGCCGCCTGGGCCGTCAACGAGGGCTGGAAGATCGCAGCCCTCTCGGTCCACTACGGCCAGCGGCATGCGATCGAGATCGAGCGGAGTCGCCAGGTTGCCACATCTCTGGGGATCACCGACCACATCGTTCTCTCCATCGACCTGGCGGCCTTCGGAGGGAGCAGCCTCACCGACACCGCCACCGCGGTGCCCAAAGGGCGTTCGGCCGACGCCATCGGCGGTGGCATCCCATCGACCTATGTGCCCGCCCGCAACACGGTGCTGCTGTCGCTCGCCCTGGCGATGGCGGAAACACGCCAGGCCGACGGCATCGTGATCGGCGTCAACGCGCTCGACTACAGCGGCTATCCCGACTGCCGGCCTGAGTTTGTCGAGGCCTACCGCAGGCTTGCGGCGGTGGCGACGAAGGTGGGGGTCGAGGGCCGGCCGATCGACATCCTCGCGCCCCTGCAAGACCTGACGAAGGCGGAGATCATTCGCCTCGGCAGCCAGCTCGGCGTCGACTACGGCCTGACGGTGAGCTGCTACGACCCGCT
>CALCGM010000323.1 GCA_937900985.1 uncultured Planctomycetaceae bacterium
GCCCAGCAGCCGCTCGCCCGTCGCGATGCGGCGCGGATGCTCGTGTTGCATCGAGCGACCGGGCAGATCGAACACCGGCATGTCCGCGATCTGCCGGAGTATTTCCAGGCAGGCGATCTGCTGGTGAGCAACGACACCCGTGTGCGGCCGGCTCGGCTGGTGGGCCGTCGCAAAGAAACCGGCGGCCGCTGGGAGGGGCTGGTGTTGGCGGTCGATGGCACCGCCTGGAAGCTGCTGGCGAAGACCCGCGGACGGGTGCAGCCAGGTGAGCGGATCGTGCTGGTCGATCGCGAGGGCCGCGACGCTGCGGAGCTGGTGATGCTCGAGCGGGCCGAAGGCGGCAGCTGGCTGGCGGTGCTCGATTCGTCGGCGGCCCAGGCTGGCTCGGCCGACGGTGGAGCGTCTGTGGATGCCGACCACGTGCTCGAGCGGATTGGCCGCGTGCCACTGCCGGGCTACATCCACGGCGGCGTGGAGCATCCAGGCGACGTCGAGCGGTATCAGACGGTGTTTGCCAGGGCCGCTGGTTCCGCCGCGGCCCCGACCGCCGGGCTGCATTTCACTCCCGAGCTGCTCGCCGCCTGGGAGGCCCGCGGCATGCGGCAGGCCCGCGTGACGCTGCATGTGGGCCTCGACACCTTCCGGCCGATCAGCACCGAGGCGATTGCCGAGCACCCGATGCACACCGAGTGGTGCACCTGCCCGCCGGAGACGGTGGCAGCAATCGAGGCCGCCAAGCAGGCGGGCCGGCGGGTGCTGGCCGTGGGCACGACGAGCGTGCGGACACTTGAATCGGCGGCTCGTGGCGGCCGGCTTGAGCCCTTCGCAGGCCCCACCGACCTCTACATTCGGCCCGGCTTCTCCTTCCGCGTGGTCGATTGCCTGTTGACGAACTTCCACATGCCGCGGACAACGCTTCTGGTGCTGGTGAGCACGCTTGCGGGCCGCGAGGCGATCCTGGCGGCCTACGCCGAGGCGATCGAGCAGGGCTACCGGCTGCTGAGCTACGGCGATGCGATGCTGATCGTGTGACGACGGCGGCGGGCCGCAGCGGGCAGGTTCGACAGGCAGGAGGGAAACAATGGGCGAAGGGTTGGCCGAAGAAGTGCTCGTGGTGCCACGGTCGGTGCTCGAGTCGGTGGGCGTTTTTCAGGGCTTTTGCAGCGAGGTCGACCGCTACCTGCCGGCCCTGCTCGATCCCACCCAAACCTCGTGGCGGACGCGAGCGGTCGTTGAGGAAGATCCGTCGTTCAAGCAGCTGATTCCCTACTGCGTGCTCCGCTGGCATGGCGATGGGGGCGAAGCCCGCTACTTCGCCTACACCCGCGGCGGCGGCCAGCAGGAGGCCCGGCTGCGAGCGAAGCGGTCGCTTGGCATCGGGGGCCATATCTCAAGCATTGATGGCGAGCATGGCGACGACCGGTCCTACGAGTCGGGGATGCGGCGAGAGCTCGACGAAGAAGTGGCGATTGCTGGTGGCTACCGGAGCAGCTGTGTCGGCCTGATCAACGACGACGCCACCGCCGTTGGCAGTGTGCACCTGGGAATCGTGCACGTCCTCGACCTGGAGCTGCCTGAGGTGGCGTCTCGCGAGGCGGATCTGGTCGACGGCGGCTTTCATTCGCTCGCCGAGCTGCAGGCCGACCGCGAGCGGTTTGAAACCTGGTCGCAGATTGCCATCGACGCGCTGGCGGCGGCGGTGATTGGTGGGCCCGGGGCCTACCATGCAGAGTGATGGCCATCTACCTCGACAACCATGCGACGACTCGGCTCGACCCGCGGGTGCTCGAGGCCATGCTGCCTTGGCTGACCGATCGCTATGGCAACGCGGGCAGCCTGACGCACGCGTTTGGTCGTGAGGCCCGCGAGGCGGTGGAGGTGGCTCGGGGGCAGGTGGCTGCGGCGATCGGGGCTGAGCCTCGCGAGATCCTCTTCACCAGCGGAGCGACCGAGAGCACCAACCTCGCGATCCTCGGCTCGGCGGGCCGTCCGGGCCGCGAGGCAGGCCGGCTGGTGAGCTGGGAGAGCGAGCATCGGGCGGTGCTCGATCCGCTGGAGCATCTTGCCGGGCGGGGCTTCGACGTGACGCTCCTCGGCGTGGAGGATCATGCTGGCGGGTGTGCCGGCCGGATTCGTCTCGACGAGCTGGCCGAGGCCTGCGGGGAAGGCACGTTTCTGGTCAGCCTGCTGCTGGCCAACAACGAGATCGGCACGATTCAGCCTGCAGCTGAGGCAGCGGAGCGGGCGCATGCCTGCGGGGCGGTGCTGCACATCGATGCCGCCCAGGCTGTCGGCAAGATTCCGGTGGATGTCGACGCGCTGGGGGCGGATCTGCTGAGTCTTTCCGCCCACAAGTTTCATGGGCCCAAGGGCGTGGGAGCCTTGTATGTCCGCCGC
>CALCGM010000324.1 GCA_937900985.1 uncultured Planctomycetaceae bacterium
TGCAACAGCACGCCGGAAATCGCTCCGGAAGACTCCGACACCAGCACCGGTGAAATCGAACTCACCGAAGATGAAGAGGCAGGCGAAATGGCTATTGGCGAGGGTGGCTGATCCCCAGCAGCGCGGGGCGGCGCGGTCGATCGCGCCGCCCCGTCGGCTTCCGTCCGGGGTTCCCGGTGTGAGGGCTCGCAAAGCGGGGCCGTGGCCATGACATCCACAAAATGCACACATCGCCGTGCAGGTTGTCTGCAGCAGCGGGGGATTTGTGCCTCGCATCGCGGGAGCTGCGTTTGGGCTACGCTCCGCCTGACTCTTTTGGCCGTAGCGTTTTGCTGCCTGAGTGCGCGAACCGCCGCTGCCGCTGAAATCGACGGCTCGGGCGGCCTTCGGGTGGATCGCCTCTGCTCGCACTGCCATCGCCTTCCCGACCCCGAGGTGCTTCCCAAGGAGGCCTGGCCCGCGACCATCTTTCAGATGGGGGCTCTCGGCGGCTTTGGGGCGAACGTGCCCGGCGAGATCGATCTCGAGGCGGTTGCTGCCTGGTATGTTGACCACGCGCCGGAGGAGCTTCCGCCTCCGCAGGCTGCTCGTGTGGAAGCCGCCCCGCGGTTTCAGCCGCGGGAGGCCCTTGCGCTCCCCGACACCGGGCGGCTTCCGTTCGTCTCCAGCCTGGGTGTTGCCGACCTCGGCAGCTCAAGCGAGCCCAGCCTCGTGATCTGCGACATGCACAACGGGGGCGTGTGGCGAGGGCCGGCAACAGCGGCTGCCTGGACCCCGACGAAGATTGCCGATCTTGCCAGCCCAGCCCGAGCCGAGGCGGTCGACCTCGATCAAGACGGCCGCATGGATCTCGTGGTGGCGGTGCTGGGCTCGCCGATGGCGATGGATCATCTGCTGGGGCAGGTGGTCTGGCTGCGGCAGGCCAGCGACGGAGGCTTTGAAACGATTGTCCTCGACGCCGACCTCGGCCGGGTGGCGGACGTGCAGCCGGGCGATTTCGATGGCGACGGCGACATCGACCTGGCCGTGGCCGAGTTTGGCTGGCGGCAGACGGGCCATGTCTTCCTGCTGACCAACCAGCCGCAGCCCGACGGAACCCCGCGGTTTGAACGCACCGAACTCGACGGCAACCACGGCGCGAGCCGCCTCGTGCCCGCCGACATCGACCGCGATGGCCGCCTCGACCTGGTTGCCCTGTTTGCCCAGGAGCACGAGCTCGTCCGCATTTACCGCAACGGCGAGACAGGCTGGTCGCAGCGGCACGAGGTCTACCGTGCCCCCCACCCCGCCTGGGGCCATGCCAGCATGCAGCTGGCCGACATCGACGGCGATGGCGATGCCGACATCCTGCTCGCCAACGGCGATACCTACGACAACGCCGTGCTCAAGCCCTCCCACGGTCTCCGCTGGCTGGAGAATCGGGGCGACTTTTCGTTCGCGGCCCACGACCTCGCCGAGATGCCTGGCTGCTACGCCGCCGCCGCGGCGGACCTCGACGGCGATGGCGACATTGACCTGGTTGCCTCGGCGCTGGCCGAGCCGCAGATCGGCTCCGTCGATGTCGCTCGCCTGGCCTCGCTGATCTGGCTCGAGCAGACCGAGGCGGGCAGCTTCCGCAGGCATGTGCTTGAGGTTGGCGATCTCCGCCATCCTGTGCTGGCCCTCCGCAGCCACGACACGGGCGAGCTGCCCGACATCGTGGTGGGCAACGGCTGTTTTGACGACACGCTGCTCGACGCGGCCTCGCCCTGCGTGCAGATCTGGATCAATGCCACGCGGTGATGGAAGCGGATCATGCCGACACAGCCCCCGAAGCGTCTGTGGCTGCTGCTTGCTCTCGGAGCCTGCCTGGCAATCAGTGGGCTGGCCATCCGCGGCCTGCCGCTCCTGGCGACCGATGGGCTCTCGGCCGTCCGCGACGCCCTGGCTCAGGGCCACACTCGCGACGCACTTCGCCTGCTCGACGAGGCCTCCGAGCAGGATCCCTCCTCCGCTGAGATCGCCTTTCTGAAGGCCCGCTGCCACCGCCGGCTCGCTGAGCTGCCTGCGTTTCGCCGCATGCTCACGCTGGCAGCCAACCTCGGCTCCCCGCGTGAGGCCCTCGAGCGGGAGCAGCTGCTGATGCTGTTGCAGCAGGGGCAGCGTGGCGTCGAAGCGCCCGAGGTTGCGGTCCTGCTGGCCTCGCCTGGCGACGACACGCCGGAGATCTACGAGGCGATCGTGCGGGGGTGCCTGCAGACCACACAGCTCGACGAGGCTGCCCTCTTCCTCGACGGATGGATCAGCGACTATCCGGAGGCTCCCCTGCCCTGGTTCTATCGCGGCCTGCTCCAGGAAGCCCTGGGCAGCTGGTCGCAGGCGGCGACCGCCTTCCAGCAGGCCATCGCCTTCGGCATCGCGTCCGACAGCGAGGCCTGCCGGCATCTGGCAGACGTGCTTCGGGAGGCCGCTCGCTACAGCGAGGCGATCGCTCAGTATCAGCGGTGCGGCGAGCCCACCACCGAGTCGCTCCGGGGCATCGCAGTCTGCCAGGAAAAACTTCGCAACATCGACGCCGCTCGAGCCGTCTACCTGGACATGCTGGAGCGTTTCCCTGCCGATCCCGCCGCCCTCACGGGCGCCGGTCGCCTTGCCGCCAAACGGGGTGAGCATGCCGCAGCCCGCGACCTCCTCGAGCGGGCCGTTGCCCTGGCTCCCAGCGATGTGCAGGCCTGGCGAGCCCTTGCCTGGTCGCTGGTCAGCCTCGGCGAGGCAGAACGTGCCCGCGATGCCTTCCGGCAGGCGGTGCGGCTGACGGAGCAGATCCAGCGGTCTGAGCATCTCCGCCGGCGGATCGAGGACGACCCGACCAACCCGCGGTTTCGCCTCGAGCTGGCACGGCTCATGCGCGACGCTGGCCGCCCCCAAGACAGCATCCTCTGGCTCACCAGCGTGCTGCAGCTCGAGCCCAGCAATGCCGAAGCCCGCGAAGCCCTGGAGCAGATCCGTGCCGGGCAGAAAGGCCCAGAGGAGCCACCGCGACACCCGTAGGCGCGGAGCCGAAGCGGCAGAGCATCGCCAGCAGGCGAGCCCGCTCCCCATCAATCCAGCCCTGCACTCCACGCCGATGCATCTTAAAATCACAGGGGCGGCCCGAGCGACGGCTCTCCCCTGGCGACTGCGGCTGAGGACACGAATGTGATGGAAAGTGTGCTGCGAAAACATCGATCCGCGTTGCTCGAAGGCCTGCTGGTGTTCACCGCTGTCTCCGGGGCGGCCCCACTGCTGGCTGGGCCGCCTGCGGCCGTGCAGACGCTGATCGAGCAGCGGTGCGTGGGCTGCCATGAAGGGCCCCGCGGCGAAGGCGGGCTCGATCTCACCACGCTTGGCATCCCACTTGGCAGCCGGTCTGCCCTGGCCCACTGGATGCGGATCATCGATCGCGTCGCCGCCGGGGAAATGCCGCCGGCCGACAGCGATCCCCTCACGGCCGAGGAACGCGAGGCCTTTGCGTCAGAGGCAGGGGCCTGGGTCGAGCGGCAGCAGGAAGCTGCGTGGAGCCGCACCGGCCGCGTCCGTGGCCGCCGCCTCACCAACTTCCAGCTGGAGCGGACCCTGCACGACCTGCTGGGCATCGACATTCCGCTGGCCGACAAGCTTCCCGAAGAGCCACGAACGAGCGGCTTCACCACGGTGTCGTCCGGTCAGCCGATGAGCCACTTTCAGGTGCAGGCCCATCTCGACATCGTTGACATCGCGCTCGACGAGGCGTTTCGGCGGGCCACGACCCCGGCCGACGAGTGGTCGCGGCAGCTGCCTCCCTCGCAGCTCTGCCGCCAGGATCCCAGCCGCCGCTGCCGCGAACCGGAGCTGATCGACAACGCCGCCGTCACCTGGAATGGGAACGTGATCTACTACGGTCGCCTGCCCGCCACCCGCGCCGACGAGCCGGGCTGGTATCGCTTCACCGTGCGGGCATCCGCCCTCAACGTTCCCAAGGAGCACGGCGTGTGGTGCTCGGTGCGAACCGGGCTATGCGTCTCGAGTGCGCCGCTGCTGGCGTGGGCCGCCGGCTTTGAGGCGACCGAGGAGCCGCAGGAGTGGACCTTCGAAACCTGGCTTCCTGAAGGCCACATGCTCGAGATCCGACCGGGCGATGCCACGCTGAAGGTTGCCCGGTTTGAGGGCGGCCAGATTGGAACGGGCGAAGGTGCTCCGCAGCAGGTGCCTGGCGTCGCGGTGCACGGCATCGTGATGGAGCGGATTCACCGCGGCGGCAGCGACGACGACCTGCGGCGGATGCTCTTTGACCGCACAGGCGAGCTCGCCCCTGATGCAGCGACGCTCGGCCAGACCGATCCACGTGGCGAGCTCGCCCGGCTGATCCATCGCTTTGCAGAGCGGGCCTTCCGCCGGCCGGTCGATGCCGCCGACATCGCCCCCTACGTGTCGCTGGCCGAAGCGAAGCGTGAGGCGACCGGCCTGTTTCTCGACGCCCTCCGCAGCGGCTACCGGGCCCTGCTCTGCTCGCCCCGGTTTGTGTATCTCCAGGAGTCGGCCGGGCCGCTCGACGACTACGCGGTGGCGTCGCGGCTGAGCTATTTCCTCACCAGTTCCATGCCCGACGAGGCCTTGCTCGCGGCGGCGAGCCGCGGCCGGCTCCGCGACCCGGCAGTGATTCGCCGCGAGGTTCATCGCCTGCTTGCCGGCGAACGTGGCCGCCGCTTTGTCGAAGACTTTGCCGGCGAGTGGCTCGACCTGGCCTTGATCGACGCCACCCAGCCCGATCGGCGGCTCTTTCGCGACTACGACCAGATCGTGCAGCAGGCCATGCTGGAGGAAACGCACGCGAGCCTCGAGCAGATGCTCCGTGACGACCTCGACATCCGCAGGCTCATCCAGTCGCCCACCACCTTCCTCAACAGCAGGCTCGCCCGCTACTACGGCATCGAGGGCGTCGCGGGGGATGCCATGCGGCCGGTGGTGCTCTCGCCGAGCGACCGACGCGGCGGCGGGGTGCTCACCCAGGGCGCGATCCTCAAGGTGACCGCCAACGGCACCAACACCTCGCCGGTGCTGCGCGGCATCTGGGTTTCCGAGCGGCTGCTCGGCGTCGACGTGCCTCCCCCGCCGGCCAATGTGCCGGCGATCGAGCCCGACATTCGCGGGGCCACGACGATTCGCGAGATGCTTGAGAAGCACCGTGCCGATGCGTCCTGCGCAGCCTGCCACGCCGCCTTCGATCCGCCAGGGTTTGCCCTGGAAAACTACGACCCGACCGGCCGTTGGCGAGACCGCTACCTGGTGGTCAACGGCGGCAAGGTCTCACGTGGTGCCGAGATTGACGCCAGTGACAGCCTGGTCGACGGCCGTTTCTTCGCCGACGCTGAAGAGCTCCAGCAGCTGCTGGCAGGCGATCCCCGCTCCGTCGCCCGAGGCGTGGCCACCAAGCTGCTGACCTACGGCACGGGCGGTCCCATCTCCTTCGCCGACCGAAAAGACGTGGAGAACCTCGCCGAGAGGGTTGCCACAGAAGGCCTCGGTTTTCGCAGCCTGGTGGCCGAGGTGGCCGCCTGCCGACTCTTTACAATGAAGTAGCCCGCGTTTTCCGACTCTCCCACCGCAAGGACCGAGTGATGGCAGCCCGCTTTTACGACCATGCCGGACGCAGGCAGAGCCTTTCCCGCCGGAGCGTCCTCCGCGGAGCGGGCGTGGCTCTGGCGCTGCCCTGGATGACGGCGATGCAGCGAACCGCACGCGGCGAGGCGGCCGATCAGCCACCGCGGCGGTTTGTGGCCATGACGCTCGGCCTGGGGCTCCACGGTCCCAACCTGACGCCAGCCGAGCCGGGCCGCGGCTACGCCCCGAGCCGGTACCTCGCCCAGCTCGACGACATTCGCGATCGCTTTACGGTGATCTCCGGCAGCTCCCACCCGGGGGTCACCGGCGGCCACCGCGCCGAGGCGAGCATTCTCTCGGCCAACGTGCTGGCCCCGGTGGGCCGCGGCAAGAACACGGTCTCGCTCGACCAGTTCATGGCCAAACACCTCGGCAGCCACACCCGCTTCCCGTCGCTCGTGCTCTCAAGCAGCGGCAGCAACAGCCCCTCATACACCGAGCAGGGAGCGATGATCCCGGCAGAATCGTCGCCAAGCCAGCTCTACATGAAGCTCTTTGTCGACGACTCGCCAGCGGAGCAGGCCCGGCAGTCGCAGCGGCTGCTGGAAGGCCGCAGCATCATGGACCTCGTCGCCGACGACACCCGTCGGCTTCGCCGCGAGCTCGGCGCCGGCGACCGCGACCGGCTCGATGCCTACATGACGAGCGTCCGCGAACTCGAGCATCGCCTGCAGGAGTCGGCCGACTGGGCCCGCCGCCCCAAGCCGCAGGTCGACACCCCCAAGCCGGTTGATATCAGCGACCCCAACGACTTTGTCGGCCGCCAGCGGCTGATGAGCGACATGATCCGTCTCGCCCTGGAAACCGACTCAACCCGGTTTGTCACCTACCATCTCGGCGGCAGTGGCGGCGTCGTGCCGCTGCCCGGCGTCGACGAGGGCTACCACGCGCTGAGCCACCACGGCCTCGACGAGGGCAAAATCGACCAGCTCGCAATCGTCGAAGAGGCGATCATCGCCGCCTGGGGCGACTTCCTGCGGAGTCTTGCCGCCCGCGATGACCGCGGCGAGAGCCTGCTCGATCGCACCTCGGTGCTGCTGACGAGCAACCTGGGCAACGCTTCCAACCACGACAACCGCAACATGCCCTTGCTTGTCGCCGGCGGTGGCTTCCGGCACGGCCAGCATCTCGCCTTCGATCCTCGCGACAACGCGCCGCTGCCAAACCTGTTTGTCAGCCTGCTGCAGCAGCAGGGCATGGAGATTGATCGGTTCGCCAGCAGCACCGGCACGATGACCGGATTCGAGCCGGCCTGACCGTCGCTCACGTCATGGCCGACGTCGTGATGCCGCGGGGTGTCGCTAGGGCAGCTCCACGGCCCGCATGTCGCGATACTCCACCTTCATCACCAGCCCGCCGTGGATCTGCAGGCCAATCGGGCCCGGCTCGTCGTATTTCTCGCTGGTAAACGCCGAGACCTGCTCGCCGTTGAGCCAGACGGTGAAGGTGTCGCCCTTGGCCTGCACGCGGAGGCGGTTCCAGTCGCCCTCCTTGAGCAGCTCGCCCGCCCGCTTCGCCTGCGCCTCTTCGGGGTAGCCGCCGACGTAGAACGAGCAGGTCATGTCGCGCTTCAGGCTGCGAGACACGCCGATCTGCACCTGCACCTCGGGCTTCCGCATCATGATCCCACTGTCGATCTCGCCCGAAAACCGCACCTCACACTCGAAGATCGCATCGCCATACGCCTTGTCGGTGTAGAGCATCGAGCCCTTCTTCTCGTCGTCGTTGAGACCCGTCAGCACGCCATCGGCGACGGTCCAATACTGCGGCTCCTTGGTCTGCCAGCCAGAGAGATCGAGGCCGTTGAAGATCGGCTTCAGCTCCGCCGTGTCCGGCACGTCGGCCCACGCGGCCCCCGCCACAGCCAGCCCCAGCACCACCGTCAGCATCAGACATCGGATCATTCCTGCTCTCCCCTTGCTCACTTCTGCGTCCGCCCCCGCTGCCGCCGACAACCGCGGCTCGCCAGGAGGTCATCGACCCATCCCTCAGGCAGACGAGCCTACCGCCGGGAACGGCCGGTCGCATCCATTCTCCGCTCGATGACCGTGAGAAACTCCTCGAGCTTGGCTCGCTCGGAGGGCGTGGTACGGTCGAGCACCCACTTGAGAAAACGGTTTGCACCGTCCTGCGAGCCTCGCATGCCGCGTGGACCGTCGCGTCGCTCGCCCCGCTCGCCGCCCGGCTTTCCCGCCGCCTCAAACGCCGAACGCATGAAATCCATCTGGCTGAGCTCCTGGTCGAGAAACTGCTGCCGTTCCTCAGCCGTCTTGAGCGCAAAGTAGCGATCGGCCCGGTCGCCCATGTGCTGCATCATCACGTCGAAGCCGAGCTCCATGATGCGAGGGCGGAGGTTTTCCGGCAGCGTGCTGGCCTTCAGGGCAATCGCCCCGATGCCCGCCACACGCTCAACGGCCGTCAGAAAGTTGCCGGGCCCCTGCCGCTGACGCTCCCGCTCGAGCATCCCCTGCATCATCTCGCCGATCTCGATCACCCGCGGGTCTTCCGGACGCTCAAACCAGCCGAGCCCCCAGGCCACGCCGGCCGAGACGACCAGCAGCATCGCCAGTCCGCTCGCCAGCCACACCCACCTTCGCTGCCGCGTGCGATCACCCATCACAACGAGCCTCCACAGAGAACACGCATCTCAAACCGGGCCGCCTGAACCGTCCAGAGCATAGCCCGCCCGATCGGCCCGCGAAAAGAACAGGCTGCCATCCCGCTCGCGTTGGCGCCTCGGCACATCCTCTGCAATACTCCCTCCGCACGCCTGGCGGCTCCGTGCCAGTTGCTCTCCCGGCCTTCTCCCGAAGGCCACCCAGCGGGGGCGGCTGCCCTCCACCTGCAACGGCCACCCTTCTCGGAGTCTGCTCATGCCGGCCTACGCCCCCGATTCTGTGGTGCTTCCTTCCTCGGCTCCTCACGGCTTTCTGATCGACATGGACGGCGTCGTCTACCGGGGCAACGAGCTGATCCCAGGGGCCGAGCGGTTTATTGCCGACCTGCTTCAGCTCGAGCTCCCCTTCTTCTTTCTCACCAACAACAGCCAGCGAACCCGCCGCGACGTGGTCACCAAACTCCGTCGCCTCGGCATCCATGTCGATGAGAAGCACATCTTCACCTGCGCGATGGCCACCGCCCGCTTCCTCGCCCACCAGAAGCCAAACGGCACCGCGTTTGTGATCGGCGAAGGTGGCCTGCTCAACGCCCTGCACGAAAACGGCTACTCCGTCGTCGACCACGACCCCGACTACGTCGTGATTGGCGAGGGCCGAGCGGTGACCTACGAGATGGTTGAGCGGGCGATCCGCATGGTGCTCAACGGCGCCAAACTGATCGCCACAAACCTCGACCCCACCTGCCCGACGCAGGATGGCCTGCGGCCTGGCTGCGGCGCCCTCGTGGCGATGCTGGAAACCGCAACGGGCCGCAAAGCGTTTAGCGTCGGCAAGCCCAGCGCGGTGATGATGCGGGCCGCCCGCAAAGAGCTCGGCCTCGATGCGATCCGCACCACGATGATCGGCGACACGATGGAGACCGACATCCTCGGGGCCGTGCAGCTCGGCTACCGGGCCATTCTCGTGCTCTCCGGCGGCACCAGCCGCGACGACCTCGCCGCCTTTGCCTACCGGCCCGACATGATCGTCGACTCGATCGCCGATCTCTCGGCAGCCGAACTGGCTGGGCTCACCAAGCCGGTCGCGTGACGAACCTGTGGCTCAGTGCGTGCCGCGGACGCCATTCACGAGCCGCTCAAGGCACAGCGGATTGGCATCCTTGAGGGCGTCGGGCAGCAGGGCGTCGGGAACATCCTGATAGCAGACCGGCCGCACAAACCGCTCAAGTGCCGCCGTGCCCACGCTGGTAAACCGCGAGTCGCTCGTTGCCGGCCACGGCCCGCCGTGCTGCATCGCGGGGCAGACCTCAACCCCGGTCGGAAAGCCATTGACGATCAGCCGCCCAGCCTTGGTGGCCAACACCTCGAGCAGGTCTGCCGCAGCAGCGAGATCGCTCTGCGTGCCATGCAGCGTGGCGGTCAGCTGCCCCTCGAGCGAGGCCGCCGCGTCTCGCAGCTGGTCGGCCGAGGCAGCCGTCACGATCAGGCTCGCAGGCCCAAAGACCTCCGCTGCGTAGCCCTCGTCTGCCAGAAAGCTCGCCAGATCGGTTTCAGCAACCACCGCCGACGCCTGCGTCTTGGCAGCATCCGCTTCTGCCGAGGCCTCGCTGAGCGTGGTCGCGTTGCCGAGGCTCACCAGTTTTTCACGGCCCGCCGTGTAGGCATCGAGAATGTCTGCCGTCAGCATCGAGGCCGACGGGGCGGCGATGACCGCCTCACGGACGGCCTCGCGAAATGCGTCGAGCTCTGGCCCCGTGACCGCAAACACGAGGCCCGGCTTCGTGCAGAACTGGCCAACCCCGAGCGTCATCGATGCCACAAACCCTTGGGCGATCGACGCACCGCGTTCGGCGAGGGCCCCGGGCAGCAGAAACACCGGATTGATGCTGCTCATCTCCGCAAACACCGGAATCGGATCGGGCCGGCCCGCGGCCGCGTCGCACAGCGCCCGGCCAGCCGCCCGCGAGCCGGTAAAGCCGACCGCCTTGGTGGCGGGATGCCTCACCAAGGCAATCCCGATCAAGCTCCCCTGGCCATGCAGCATGGAAAACGTGCCTGCGGGCATGCCGCAGGCTGCAACCGCCTTGGCGATGGCGGAGGCGACCAGTTCCGACGTGCCGGGATGGGCCCGGTGCGCCTTGACCACAACGGGGTTGCCTGTGCACAGGGCGCTGGCGGTGTCGCCGCCGGCAACAGAAAAGGCCAGCGGAAAGTTGCTGCTGCCAAACACGACCACCGGGCCGATCGGCCGCTTGGCCCGCCGCAGGTCTGGCCGCGGCAGCGGCTGACGGTCGGGCATGGCACGGTCGATCCGCGGATCCTGCCAGCTTCCCTCGCGGGCGGCAGCCGCAAACAGCCGCAGCTGGCCCACCGTCCTGCCCCGTTCGCCCGTCAGTCGGGCCAGCGGCAGGGCCGTCTCCTGGTGGGCTCGCTCCAGAAGGCCGTCTCCCAACGCTTCAATTTCAGTGGCGATCCGCTCGAGCAGCTCCGCCCGCTGCGAGCCGCTGCGGGCGGCCAACGGCCCGCTGGCCTCTGCTGCGGCCTCCATCGCCGCCTCCACGTCGGCCTCGCTCGCCAGGCAGAACCTGCCCTCGAGGCTGCTGCCATCAAGCGGGCTCACGGCCGTCAGGGTGTCGCCCGAGTTCTGGAGGGTGCCTGCGATGAAGTTCTTGCCGTGCAGCTGCGTCATGGATGCCTCGTTCAAAAAGGAAATGCGGAAAGAAGTGGGAGCGGCCGCAGGGGTCTCAGACAACCGCCACGGTGTTTTCCAGCGTGCCGATGCCGCTGATCGTGATCGTGACATGGTCGTTGGCTGCCAGCGTAAACGACTCATCGGGCACCACGCCCGTGCCTGTGAGCAAGACCACGCCGTGCGGGAAGTGCTGCGATCGCCAGAGGTGGTCGATCAGATCGGCAAAGGTCCGCTTGATCTGATCGATGCCGGTCTCGCCGGCAAACACCGTCTCGCCTCCCCGCCTGATGGCAACGGCAATCGTCCATTGGCGGATGACGTCGTCGTCAGCCACCAGCGTGATCCAGGGGCCGAGGCTGCACGAACGGTCATAGACCTTCGCCTGCGGCAGGTAGAGCAGGTTTTCCCCTTCGATGTCCCGCGAGCTCATGTCGTTGCCGACGGTGCAGCCGACGAGCCGGCCGTGGGCATTCATCACCAGCGCCAGCTCCGGCTCCGGCACACTCCAGCGGGCGTCTTTGCGAATGCCCACATGCTCATCCGGCCCCACCACCTTTGCGCCGAGCGACTTGAAGAAGATCTCGGGGCGGTCCGCGTCGTACACGCGGTCGTAGGCGGTGGCGCTGAAGTCGCTTTCCTCCATGCGGGCCGATTTGCTGCGGAGATACGTCACCCCCGCCGCCCACACCTCGTGGTGCTCCACCGGCGGCAGCAGCACCACCTCCGACAGGGCCACGCCATCTTCCGAGCCCCGCAACAGCCGCAGATGGGCGGCTGG
>CALCGM010000325.1 GCA_937900985.1 uncultured Planctomycetaceae bacterium
CATCGGGTGTCGCTGCGGCAGGGCATGAAGAAGCCTCGCGGAGCCCAGCTGATGGTGCTCGACACGCCGCAGGGCCCCATGCATCTCGTCAACACCCACCTGGGCCTTGCCGAGGCCGAGCGACGATGGCAGGTGCAGCGGCTGCTCGGCCACAACCTCTTTCGCTCGGCCGACCCCCTGCCCTCGCTGATCGTGGGCGACTTCAACGACTGGCGAAACGCCCTGGCCGCGGCAGCGTTTCAGGCGTCGGGCTTCCGTCAGGTCACCTCCCCGCCCTCACGGTTTCGCTCGTTTCCGGCCTGGCTGGCGATGGGCAGCCTCGACAAGGCGTTTGTCCGCGGGGCCTTCCACGAGCCGCGGGGCCGCGTCGTGCGGACGAGCCTGGCGAAGGAGGCGAGCGATCACCTGCCACTGGTTGTTGAGTTTGAGCTGACCTAACCGGCCTCGCTGGCGAGCCCTGCCAAGACGTCGTCAACCGCCGCCACAGTCGACGCGATGTCGGCCTCGGTGTGGGCAGCCGAGAGAAACAGTGCCTCATACTGGCTACACGGCATGTAGCTGCCGCGGTCGAGCATGCCCCAGAAGAAGGCTGCGTAGCGGGCGGTGTCGCTCTGCGAGGCGGTGCTCCAGTCGGTCACTGGCACCGGCTCTGGACCCTGCTGGAAAAACATCGTCATCATGCTGCCGCAGCGTGCGATCCAGACCGGGATGCCGTGGGCGGCAGCGGCCTTGCGGCAGCCTGCCTCCAGCTGGCTCCCGATCGCCTCGAGATGCTCGTAGGGCGGCGTCTCGCGAAGCTCGGCGAGGGTGGCGGCGCCCGCGGCGACCGCCAGCGGATTGCCCGCGAGGGTGCCTGCCTGAAACACCTTCCCTGCCGGCAGGATGTGGTCCATGATGTCTGCCCGCCCGCCATAGGCCCCCAGCGGGAGGCCGCCGCCGACGATCTTGCCGAGTGTCGTCAGGTCGGGCGTGATGCCGAGGCGTTCCTGGGCCCCACCGTAGGCCAGGCGGAAACCGGTCATCACCTCATCAAACAGCAGCACCGCGCCGTGATGGTGGGTGAGCCGCCGAGCGGCCTGGAGAAACGCGTCGCTGGGAATCACCAGGCCCATGTTGCCAACGACCGGCTCCATCAAGACCGCGGCGATCTGGTCGCCCTCGCTGGCGAAGGTGGCCTCCAGCGCGTCGGGGTCGTTGTAGGCGAGCACCAGCGTGTCTTTGGCGGTGCCTGCCGTGACGCCAGGGGAGTTGGGCACGCCAAGGGTGGCGGCGGACGAACCAGCCGAGACGAGCAGGCTGTCGGCATGGCCGTGGTAGTTGCCCGCAAACTTGATGATCCGTTCGCGGCCGGTGAAGCCACGCGCCAGCCGCACGCCGCTCATTGCGGCTTCGGTGCCGCTGGAGACCATCCGCACCTTTTCGATCGACGGCACCGCCTGCACGATCGCTTCGGCAAGTTCGCTTTCCGCTTCGGTGGGAGCGCCGTAGCTGGTGCCGTGGGCCAGCGCGTCTTCGACGGCAGCCATCACCCGGGGATGCCGATGGCCCAGGATCATCGGTCCCCATGAACCGATGTAATCGAGATAGCGGTTGCCGTCGATGTCGGTGAGCCACTGCCCTGTCGCCTCGCGAAAGAACACCGGCTCGCCACCAACCGCGCCGAAGGCACGGGCAGGCGAGTTGACGCCCCCAGGAATCAGCGACTGGGCGCGGGCGAAGGCCGCATGGCTGCGGACCCGCCGATCGGCATGGAGGGACGAGGGATGGGAGGAAGCAGAAGGCTCGCAGCTCACGGTGTCTC